>NZ_VCDN01000021.1:0-140137 GCF_033949405.1 Xenorhabdus santafensis
TACTACAAAATGCCTTTTGGGATAGTCTCTTAGAATCTACTGAGCATAAAGATAATGATTTGTTTTAGTAATATTTTTATTTTGAATAAATTCAATATAACTATGTTTTATATTTAGACAAATAAAGTAACCTGCTTAATTATCTATTGGATGATTGCTTTTTTTGGAGGATATTGAACTTGATATTTCAATACTAATTGTTAATTCATAATGGGAAAAATCTTATAATTAACACGTTTAAATTCTCTTAATCGACTCTCTGAAGATAAAGCTGCATGAAGTTTTAATAATATATGAAATTCATTTTCATAATTTTCTCATATTAATTCAGTCTCAGTTTTCTGCGCTAAATCACTATAAAAACAAGTGGTTATCTCTTTTTTTTGTTTTGGGATCTAAAATCAATAAAACGGACTGGCTAGTTGTGAGTGAATGAAATCAATGAGCATGACATTTAGCTAAAAAAAATATTAGAATTGATTATTAATGAAATGGCGATAGTATATTGCCCACGTTCTTTGGGGCGTGATGTTTACTTGAAATAACGATTAATTTTTATTATGTTTTTCTATTTAAAAAATGCGAGATGATTATGATTGTCCCTTTTAAATATACAACGGGAATGTTTGAGTATTCTTTTAGCTAACGCTATAGATAGTGGTTATAAATTTGTTGTTTATATTTTCAAAGTGAATGATGAATATTATCTCAGCTATTGATTGAATTGAAAAATGTTTTGAAGGTTTTTTTGAAAAAGTTATTTAATCTCTTTGGAGATAAACCTTCATTGGGAATTAATAGTAAACAAAATATCTTGAAATTTATTTTTACGAAAAAAAGGTAAAATAATGAAACCAACAAAATTGGCTAAAATTGCTGTTATTGCATTAGGTATGGGAGTTTTTGGGGCGCAGGCTCAATCACCTGAAGGTGGTGCTAAATTAATAGATACCCGTAGTGACGGAAAAATAAATTTTACTGGTACTGTTGTTGAGGCACCTTGTAGTATTTCTCCTGAATCCATAGACCAGACAATTAATTTTGGTGTTTTAAGTAATGCCTTATTGAATAAAGGAGGGGAAACTTCTCGTCCTTTTAAAATTGTATTGACTGAGTGCGATACAGATACCGCTAAAAAAGCAACGATAACATTTTCCGGGGTTAACTATGGCGATACAGAGATAGCAATGAGTGGTGATGCTGAAAATATTGCAGTAAGGTTAGCGGGTTTGGATGGTAAAATCACCCTGGGTAAACCGAGTAAGGTATTTAATTTAAGCCAAAGCACAAATGAATTAAATTTCATGGCATTTGCGAAAAAATCAGAACTGGCAGGAAAGGAAGGAAAAAATGTTGTTCCGGGTAGATTTGAAGGGCTAACAACTTTTACTATGCAATATCAGTAAAAATTAAGCGTAATAGAAGTTTATTTTAAATAAAGTGATTATAGCGCATTGCCCTATGATTATATTGGGTAATGCGTTATTTTCAATAAAAAAAACAACTAGTTATATTGCTTTGTGAAATTTGCGAATGAAGTTTTTATTAAACAATAGCTTATGTATTTTCTTATGCTTTTTCTGTGCAATAGTGCACAGGCATGAGAACATTCTTTAAATCCTTTTATGGGAAGGATCAGTATTAGTGGAACCATCGTTTCTACGAGTTTCTCTATTGCATTAAGAGATATGTGGCAGTCTGTTAATATGGCATGGTTCCAGTGAAAAAGTTATATCAGCATGGGATCAAAAAACAAAAAGAAGTCATTATCCATTTGGAAAACTGTGATTGGGAAAAAGGAAAAACGCAGAGAAACGGGTGGCAATATATGTGGATTTTTATGGGGAGCGTGATAAAGAAACACATTTATTCCAATTGACAGGTGGTGTTAAGGGAGCCGCGTTATCTATTAATGATACGCAAGGGAATTTAATACAAGCTGGAAAACTCTATCCTGTTATTTCAGGTAGAAATAATCATTCAAGCATGAAATATATTTTAAATTTAGTACCAAATGGAGAACCTTTGGTGCAAGGAAGTTATTATGCTGTTTTGAGTTTTAAACAGGATTATGAATAAAATTAATGTCTTGCGCACAAAATATAACTAATGGTGATGGGTTTTATCACTCTTTTTAAATTGGTCTTTTTATTATTAGAAATAATATTAAGTTATTATAAATGGCCGCAGGGTATGATTCTTTTTAAGTGATTGATCAGTGAATTGTGGCGGTTTGCCATATTTTATCTGACAAGGTAATACCTGCCTGACGCGGGAGTCGTTATAAATGAATATAAAGCAGGAACTTTTATTTCCTTTGCACTTATTGAAGGGATTGATTTTGTTTTGTTCGGGTATTCATTTAGCAAACGCAATTGAATTTAATATTGATATGCTAGATGCCGAAGATAAAAAAAATATTGATTTATCACGTTTCTCGCAAGCGGGCTATGTCATGCCTGGGAAATACCAATTAACTTTACGTGTTAATGAGCAACTCGTTAACCGTGAAACAATGATTCCTGTTTATTCTCGGTATCAAGGGAAAGAAGCCCGCTCGGAAGCCTGCATTTCACCCGAATTGCGAAATAAAATAGGCTTGAAAGAGGAGTACCACGCACAGACAACATTATGGAATGACGGGCAATGTGTGGATTTTTCTGCTGTAAAGGGGGTGGTATTATCCGTCGATTTGGCTGAATCACAGCTTAATATGACGATTCCCCTGCTATATCTGGAATATTCCGATTTATCTTGGTTACCGCCTGCTCGTTGGGATGAGGGAATACCTGGCGTGTTGATCGATTATAACGTGAATACTTTTTTGTCTAAATCACGTGGGAATTCAAGCAACCAAAATATCTGGCTTAATGGCACAGTCGGCGCAAATTATGGAGCTTGGCGCTTGCGAGGTAATTATCAGGGAAACTACAGTTATACCGCAGGCCAGCAGAATAATAGTGATCCTTTGCTCAAATGGGATCAGTTTCATGCATATCGAGCCCTAACATCATGGCAGGCCAATTTAACATTAGGGGAATATTCTTTTGCATCAGATTTACTTGATGGCTGGAATTATACCGGCGTGTCATTGGCAAGTGATGAGCGGCAATTACCGCCCAAATTACGGGGATATGCCCCACAAATCAGAGGGTTTGCCGATACTAACGCTAGAGTCACTGTAACACAACAAAATAATATTCTGTATGACACAACGGTTCCCGCTGGGGAATTTGTTATCAAGGATATCAGTAGTTCTGTGCGTGGAACATTAGATGTAAAAATCACGGAGCAAGATGGTCGAGTGAAAACCTTTCAGGTCAGTACGGCCTCTGTTTCCTATCTGACTCGACCGGGCCAACTTCGTTATAAATTAGCCTCCGGACGTGCTCGATATGATTCCCATCGGACTGAAGGGCCTATTTTTGCTACCGGAGAGTGGTACTACGGTTTAACAAACAGTTGGACATTGTACGGCGGTGGGGTTGTTGCCGGTAATTATAATGCCCTTGCATTGGGAGCAGGTGTTGATCTGGGGGCTTTTGGCTCGTTGACAGCAGATGTCACGCAATCGATGGCCAGGTTACCAAAACGGGGGGAAGAAGATAGCAAAAAAACGCAACAGGGAAAATCTTGGCATCTGACTTATTCCAAACGTTTTGATGATATTAACACGGACCTGACATTGGCTGGTTACCGTTTTAGTGAACGTGATTACATGTCAATGCAACAATATTTGGATGCGCGTTATCGTGAGCGTTCAGGGGGGAGTAGCAAAGACAAATATACAATAATTCTGAATAAAAGCTTCCCTGAGCAGAAAGTATCGCTGGGTGTTTCCTACAATCACGAAACGTTCTGGAACGCCGGTGAGAACATTTATTACAACATCCGGATGAATAAATATTTTTCTGCTTTTGGTATCGACAATATGACTGTTGGTTTATTGGCCACCCGTTCTCGTTATCTTCATACAGGTAAAATGAATAATTCTTTGTCATTGAATTTTTCACTGCCTGTTGGCGAGCAAAGAATCAATTACAATCATTATTACAGTGAGAAGCAATTCAACCAGAATATGAACCTCAGCGGGCAAGTTGGGGAAAGAGACAACTATAACGTGACAGCAAGTATGAGCCATGGTCACAGGCAACAACGGAAAAGCCAATTTAGCGGCTATTACAGCCACAGAGGTAATATCGCTCATACGTCGTTCAATGTTTCAATGGCACAAGACGGGAATGTGGCGGCTGGTATGGCAGTCAATGGCGGGGCAACGCTCACTTTAAAAGGTGCAGCATTGCATCCCAGTGGTGTTAGTGGTGGCACCCGCTTAATTGTGGATACGAATGGCGTGGAGAACGTGCCGTTCGATAGCGGACATGTGAGAACGAATCATTGGGGAGTTGGCGTGGTAACGAGTGTCAGCAGTTACTACCGCAACACAACGATGGTGGATATCAATAAATTGGACAGTGATGTTGAAGCCCGCGATGCAGTGGCGGAATTGGTATTGACAGAAGGCGCGATTGGTTATCACAAATTTGATGTTTTAAAAGGCAACCGCTTGTTTGTTGTTTTGAAATTGGAAAATGGAAGTATTCTTCCCTTTGGCACCAGTATACGCAATAAAAAAAGTCGTGAGCTGGGAATTGTCAATGACGGAGGAGTGGCATGGATCAGTGGGGCTGAATTGGGGGAATCCCTGCAAGCTAATTGGGGTGAGCAACATTGTTCGTTCATATTGCCGCCTCAAATTGATTCTCTGTCACTGGTCACTTTGCCTTGCCAGAGAGGAAAGTAAAGAGGGATAGCGTAATAAAACGTGAATGACGTACCCTAAAAATGAATTGAAGAGAGTAAATGTAAGCATGAAGAAACAGATTTTGCAAAAATGGGTTGGTAACCTATTAGCGGTTAGTGTATTGATTTTTAGTACATTTTCATCTCTGGCCGCAGTTTCTCTGGATCGAACCAGAGCGGTGTTTGACGGAGAGAATAAATCAATTACATTGCATATCTCTAATGATAATAAGCAGTTGCCTTATTTAGCCCAAGCGTGGTTGGAAGATGAAAATCATCAGAAAATGACGACGGGGCCATTAGTATTAACTCCTCCTGTGCAGCGTCTGGAGCCGGGGAAACGTAGCTTGGTTCGGGTGGAAAAAACACAGACTGCAAATTTGTTGGCACTGGATAGGGAATCTTTGTTCTATTTCAATTTGCGCGAGATTCCACCCAAGAGCGAACAGTCAAACACGCTGCAAATTGCCCTGCAAACTAAAATAAAACTGTTTTATCGCCCTGCAACCCTTAAAGTCAAGACGGACCTAGTCTGGCAGGAACAGCTTGTTTTGCACAAGGTTGCAGGAGGTTATCGCATAGAAAACCCAACGCCGTATTATGTCACGATTATTGGTATGGGTAATAGTCAGTCACAATCAGAAGAAAGTGATTTTGATGGGATCATGATCGCGCCGTTTGGCAATGAAACTGTCAAGAATGGGCAATACAGCACACCCTATTTTACCTATATCAATGACTATGGTGGTCGGCCAACACTGGCATTTCGTTGTCATGGCGAACAATGCACCGTTATCAAAGACCAGAAGAAATAATAGCCGGAGCGGGATAAAATAAATAGATATGGTAGGTTATGGAGGCATTCAAACCCGAGTATGGAGAGGCTTGTTGGCAGTGCTTCTGATATTAGTGAGTCGCTGTGCTAATGCTAGTGAAGCGATGCAAAATGTTCTTGAGAACATGACTCAGCAGGAAAACTATATAGAAGTTTATGGCTCATTGATCAGCTCACCATGCTTTTTGCCTCCATCCTTACATGATGTACAAATACAAGACAGCTGGCTGCGACTTGATTTAATTGATTGCGCTGAAGGCATGGAAGCTATTGGCGTGCCCCCTTTCCGGTTAATATCATACTAAGTGCGCCTGGCTTTTTTTTTCATCGAGTGCAAAAATAAGGCTTCCGTTACCCCGTTAATTAATTCGCCAAGGCCGGCATCAGCTTAAAATGTCACTTGAGGACGAGTTCGTAGAAAAAACAAATTTGAGATTGGAAATAAATTATGAATAAGTGATTAACTATCTTATTTTTAGCATTAATAAATTAGCCCAATAATAACTTTATTATTGGGCTTTTATTTTTTATTCTGCACTAATTTTTTAATCATAAAATAATTTAAAAGTTACATTAGCATGGACACTACCGGGTGTTATTGTTGATCCTGTTTGAATATAGTTTGCCTGAAATGGAACACTATAATGGCCATTACCAAACGCGCCGAGCTGAAGTTTGCTGTTCGGCTGATATTTCACGGGATTTTGATTATGGTAAATTCGGATACCAACCCCTTCAGCGGTAGAATTTTTACTGAGTGTCAGAATATCACTGTGATTTGAGGGGAAGGTGACGTCTTCCAATGTCATTTTCGGGTGAGAAATTTTTTCTGGTGACCCGCTAGAACACTCTAAATCGATATTAAATTGTTTAGGTTGGGCTTCGGTTCCGATACCTTTAAAATCAGATTTAGATACGTCCCCCAACGGGACATCTATAGAGGGTGTCTTGAGAGTGCAGCTGGGATAAACTAATTTAACGTTGACACTACCAGCAATTTTTAGACTTAAATATTGGAAATTACTCTTTTCAAGTGCAATGCCTCTGGCTATTTCCCCTCCCATCTGGCCGCCAGACAGGATATCACCTATTTTGACCAATTCCATATGAAACATAGTTTGGTGATTAAAGAGAATTCCTTTGTATTCAGTGAGAGTTTCATAAGTAATATTGTCGTATACCTGATTACTAGTATATGGAAACCAAGAGCCAAAGGTATCGTGACCAAGTTGATCGCCAGTTTTGGTTAATCTATACCCTAGTCCAGGGATACTAGGGATAGGATAAATGGAATTTGTTGGTGTGCCAATTCCTTCATATCGATATAACCCTAGATGAGAGTCACACATTAATTGGCCTGTGGGGGATATTGCAGGTAGGATTTTTCTTAGCAGAACGCTTCCTACAGGTAAATTGGGATTAATTTCAAAATCCTCCCCAACAGATATTGTGTATTCTATAGGTGAAAAACTTGCATTGTTTGAATTAAGAGGGATCTCAACCCAACAATCATGCATAATACTCGAATGTCCTTTGCTTGATAATATTAATAAAGATGTGCCTAATAATACTTTTATTATTTTGCTATTTTTTACTTCATTATTTTTCATTGCATTATTCATTAAATCAATATCCACAAGAAAAACATCACCATTCTTAATGATATGGATTTCAATAATAAAGGGTGGTTATATGGATGGGGTTTTATTTGCACCCATTATCTCGTTGTTGTGGGCCTAAAATAAATAGGCATGTTCTGAAAAAATTCATGTTAACGAAACGGCGATTATTATTTAATATTGGAGTACATTTCGGTTTTAAATAAATGTGTTGATACCTGATATTCTATTTCAGTACTTTGTTATAATCAGGAACTCATTTTTGGAATTTATTCAAAATCACGTTCAATATTCCAGTAATACCCTGCGACCTGAACTTTTTTAATACCCTCTTTAGGGAGGGAGAAGATGTCAACTAGACGTCGAAATGTCAGTCAGTTAATCTGGTGGATATATTCGAATTTCCTGACTGAGAAAAATATGGGCAAAGAACGAGCGCTTACATTGGAATCCTTGCGGGTCATGGATGCGATAGACAGGCGAGGCAGTTTTGCGGCGGCTGCGGATGAATTGGGAAGGGTGCCTTCTGCATTGAGTTATACCATGCAAAAGCTGGAAGAAGAGCTGGACGTCGTGCTGTTTGATCGCTCAGGCCATCGTACGAAATTTACTAACGTTGGCCGCATGTTGCTGGAGCGGGGGCGTTTATTGCTTGAAGCTGCGGATAAGCTGACGGCTGATGCAGAAGCCCTTGCCCGTGGCTGGGAGACGAATTTGACGATTGTGTGTGAAGCATTATTTCCGGTCAAATCACTTTTCCCCCTTGTTGATAAATTGGCGAAAAAATCGAATACACAGCTTTCATTAGTGACAGAAGTATTGGCAGGTGCTTGGGAGCGGCTGGAAACAGGCGGTGCAGATATCGTCATTGCGCCAGATATGCATTTCAGGGCTTCTCCGGAGGTGAATTCACGTAAGCTGTATTCGATCAACAATGTCTATGTTGCAAGCGTTAACCACCCTATTCATGATGAACCGGAACCATTATCTGAGACTACCCGAATGAAATATCGAGGCATCGCTGTTGCTGATACGGCAAAGGAGCGCCCGACTCTGACGGTTAAATTATTGGATAAACAACCACGGCTGACGGTCAGCACATTGGAAGACAAACGCAGTGCGCTTTTGGCGGGGCTGGGGGTGGCAACCATGCCTTATTCGTTGGTTGAAAAGGATATTGCTGAAGGCAGGTTGCGTGTAGTGAGTCCTGAATATGGTCATGAAACCCACATTATCATGGCATGGCGTCGTGACAGCATGGGGGAAGCCAAGGCATGGTGTTTACGTGAAATTCCTAAATTGTTTATCAATTCATAAAATGAACCGAAAAATAGGCCACGCAGGGTAAAAAAGAACATTAAAAAAGCCCCAGACTATCGACGAACAGTTTGGGGCTTTTCAAATTCTTAATATAAAGAAGGACTACCAGTTTTTATTCAGCACCTTATCAATACTGAATTTTCCAGGCCCCATTATCGCCAGCAACAAATAGCCTGCGCCGATGGAGAAATTTTTCAGGAACATGGTCTGATTCATGTCATCAGTAAAATCGCCGTGGAACAAAATTGCTGTCAGGATACAAAAAATAAATGTAAATACAGCGGTAGTCCGGGTCAACAAACCGAACATAACGGCAAGGCCACCGCCCAGCTCCAGTAAAATAGTCAGAGGCAGCAGAATTCCGGGAACTTTCATGGCTTCCATAAATTCTTGTGTTCCGGCATAAGCACTGCCTAATTTCCCATATCCTGCGATGATAAAAAGAATAGAGATTAAAACGCGGGCGACCAATAAGCCACTATCTTCAAATTTTTTCATTATTTTTCCAAAAGCACTGCGGATAACGATAAAAGCTATCCGCATGGATGTGATTGATTAAAAGTGTAATTTGCTTGTTATTAGCTAGTGGACGGTATTCTAGGGAAAGTTGTTACTTTTTGATAGTAAGGAATATTAACCATTTAATGCAGTTTTTTTGAAAGAATATTGAGCGATGCAAAAAGATATTTGAATGAGAGACCGGTGACAGTCTGTTTTCGCCAATTGCTTTCGAATGGCATTCACCATTGGTCAATGGAAGCTAATCATGGTTCATTGGCTTTTACATGGTATATGTCGTCATTTAAGCGCATTTCGCACTATTTTCAGGATCTCTAGGACACTGAGCATACGACGAGACCAGTGATAAAGTTTTTTAGGGCGTCGCAGGCCATAAATCAAGGCGATGCCAGAGCCGATCGCAATGTACGGTTTAAAAGCAAGCAGGGTTTGCCAGCTTTTATCATAAGGTTGGGTGAGTTCCAACCATTGCTGGCTGCATTGGGAGAGTGATTTCCGCTGTTGCTGGATTTCTTGCAGCAGCCGCTGCTTTCTTGACGTGAGTTGATGATGCTGAAACTTACTCATGCGGATCACCCTCCAGCATGTTGCGATCAATATTCAATTGCTCACGGGTTGCATTGAGAAAAGTGAGTCTTTTGGCCTTCCGAATTGTCCATATGGCACCAAGCACGGCGAGGAACAACAATGTTCCGGCAGTGATAGCCATCGCCATGATCCGGTAAGCAGGATCGATAGCCCAAAATATCAGTACCAGAAAACACATCAAGCCAAATCCGGCAAACAGCAGAGTGAACCCAATCATCAGCAGCAATTGCACCAGTGTTGCTGCACCTTCTTCCAATTCAACTGCAATGAGCTGGATACGGGTTTCAGCCATGCCGATAACAATTGCCGCTACTCTCCGCAAAGTATCAAGGAAGCCTTTTCCTGGGCCTTTTTTTCCTGAGCCATTAATATGAGGGGATTGAGTCATTTCAGCGCCTTGACAGCAGAACACCCAATACGATGCCGACGGCTGCTCCGATGCCAACACCTGTCCACGGATTATCACGGACATAGCTATCTGCCTGACCTGCGATTTCTTTGGTTTGGCCTATGAGTTTATCGCCAGCTTCGTCGAGCGTGGCACGCGCACCTTTCAGGGTTTTTTCTGCCTTGTCGCGTAATTTTTCCAGTTCGGCTTTTGACTTATCCGCAGAACCATTAAGAACTTCTTCCAGAGTATCAGCCAGGGCCTGCAATTCATCACGCAATTCCTCAGAGTTTTTTTTCTGTGGCATGATTTATCTCCTTAAATATACGATGAATGAATTTCTACCATAGACGCTTTTAAGGGGAGTTTAAAGTATGGATAGATGAATAATTATCAAGATTTGTTAGGAATTAACCTGAAATACTGTTTGAAGTCATGGCCAAGAGCCACTTATGAGGGGGTTGGGAAAGTCTGGAAACAAGCTCCTGTGGCAAGTTTTTCGCTATACCACAGGAGAAAAAATTCAGGGCAAATTGGCGAATTACGAAAGCGTATTCTTGGTGCGCTTTTTGCGCCAAATAACGGTCAGAGTGCCAATTAAACCGATGAGTAACAGAGCTACGGGCAGCAATAATAAAAAATTCATCAAATATGCTTCATATTGGCGGAACAGCGGGCTTTTACCCAACATATAACCCAATGTTGTCAGGATAATGACCCACAGAAATCCGCTGAGCCAATTGAATATTTGAAAACGCCCATTTTTCAACCCGGCAAGGCCTGCCAGTGTTGGCAGCAATGTTCGGACAAATGCGAGGAATCGGCCTATTAGCAAGGCAGACAAGCCGTGGCGATGGAATAGGTTATGCGCGCGTTGGTGATAATGTTCAGGAAGGTGTGACAGCCAGCCTTGGATTAATTTTGTATTGCCAAGCCATCGGCCTTGAAGATATCCAATCCAGCAGCCAAGACTTGCCCCAGCGGTGAGAATGACCAATGTCGCGGAAAAATTCAGCGTATCTTTGGCAATTAATACGCCCACTAATATCAATAGACTGTCGCCGGGTAAAAATGCGGCAGGCAAGACCCCATTTTCAAGAAAAAGGACGATGAAGAGAAGAATGTAAATAGCCCATACCAATGATGGGTTCGTTAGTGTTTCGTAATCTTGGTGCCAAAGTGCATAAATAAGGTCTGTTACAATTTCCATCAAATGTTCCTAAAACGCGGGTTAAGGATTGCATCTTACTTTTATGGTGCATTTATGGTGAATTTCTATTGAATGCTTTACAAACTCAAAGCATTGCATTCCGATTGTCATAAAATGCTCTCGAAATCCATTCAAGACGGCATAAAGATTGACAAGGGTCACTTTAACAAAATCGGCGGTAGCGAGATAGAAAATTTTGGTGATCGTTTGAACATTTGTTCATACAGAAAAATAAACTCATCCATATATATCAACTGATTAATACTCAGATGAAGTTTGCCAAAATAACAGTGATATCCCATTTCTCCTGAGAATTGACTGAATTCATATTTTTTCCCAGTTGACCCTACCTCTTTTTCTGACTTAATGACGAAAAGTTATCTAGCTGCAAATTGCCATTGAATAAATGCCCTGTTGCCATTTCTAGACAAAACATTTTATTTAACATTCTGAATACAAAGGGAATAACCTATTTTTTCCATATCAATCATTGCGTTATGAAGCTATCGAAAAACAGAAAACTGATGTTTCGATCACACAAATGTAAGGTATTTGTTATCAAAAGTTGTGTTCTCTGTATATTGCAATTAATTATTCTTTGTAAGTTTCACAACTTCCTTATACTGGGAAAGCAAACACTAACATCAGGCTCATTGAGCTAAAAAATATCAAATGGATAGACTATGGAAAAACAACAAAAAGGCTTTGTGCAATTCATTGTACAGGGAAGCCTTGTAAAACAAATCTTAATCGGTTTAATTCTTGGAGTATTATTGGCATGGCTAGCGCCTGATTGGGCTAAATCAGTGGAGTTGCTGGGGGCACTTTTTGTCGGTGCATTGAAAGCTGTTGCTCCTGTTCTGGTATGGGTTTTAGTCATGTCTTCGATTGCAAATCACAAGACTGGCCAGAAAAGTAATATTCGCCCGATTATCTTCCTGTATATCATAGGAACATTCCTTGCGGCAGTCGTGGCTGTGATTGGAAGCATTCTGTTCCCATCAACACTGACACTGGTGACAAACAATGCACAAATGTCACCACCGGAAAATATTATTGAAGTACTGAAAGGGATATTGCTCAATGTGGTAGCCAACCCGATTGATGCCCTATTGAAAGGGAATTATGTTGGAATTTTGGCGTGGTCAATCGGTTTGGGCGTTGCTTTGCGTCATGCAAAAGAATCCACAAAATCAGTGCTTCGTGATCTTTCAGATTCCGTGACCAATATCGTGCGTGTTGTTATCCGCTTTGCTCCCATTGGTATTTTCGGGTTGGTTTCTTCCACGATTGCGACAACCGGCTTTTCAGTGTTGCTTGATTATGCCCACCTGCTCATCGTCCTGATCAGCTGCATGATCATTGTTGCATTGGTGGTTAATCCACTGATTGTTTACTGGAAAATTCGTCGCAACCCTTATCCGTTAGTTTTTGCATGCCTGCGTGAAAGTGGTGTAACGGCGTTCTTTACCCGCAGCTCGGCCGCGAATATTCCGGTGAATATGGAAATGTGCCGCCGCATGGAACTGGATGAAGATACCTATTCTGTCTCCATTCCGTTAGGCGCAACAATCAATATGGCGGGTGCTGCAATCACCATCACGGTATTGACTCTGGCGGCCGTAAATACGCTGGGTATCACAGTCGACATCATGACTGCGATATTACTGAGTGTGATTTCTGCCATTGCCGCATGTGGTTCATCTGGCGTTGCGGGTGGCTCTCTGCTGTTGATCCCACTGGCATGTACCCTGTTTGGTATTCCTAACGAAATTGCCATGCAGGTGATCGCAGTTGGGTTCATTATCGGTGTATTGCAGGATTCGGCTGAAACGGGTCTGAACTCTTCTACTGATGTATTGTTTACCGCAGCCGCATGTCAGGCGGAAGAAGCGCGCATTGCGTCGGAGCAACTGGCACAGCGTTAAATATTCATGTGAATGAATACGGTGATAATCAGCTTCCTGCTCATTATCACCGTTTTTTTATCTGCTTTTATCTTCTTATATCCATAAAATTTGTGTATCAGATCTTGAATGCCAAGCGGGTTCCTTGATCGATCGCCCGGCGTGCATCCAGCTCGGCTGCGACATCTGCACCGCCAATCACATACACATTTTTCCCCATTTCCTGTAACGGCTGGAACAGTGCTTTCAGTGGCTCTTGCCCTGCGCAAATAATAACGTTATCCACCTCAAGGCATTGTTGTTCATCACCCCGACGTATATGCAGCCCTTTATCATCAATTTTCAGATATTGGACACTGTTTAGCATGGTGACTCCGCGCATTGACAGGCTGGCTCTGTGTATCCAGCCGGTGGTTTTCCCCAGACCCTCACCAACTTTGGAATCTTTGCGTTGCAGCAGGTAAATTTTCCTCGGAGATCGTTCAACTTGTATCCCTTCCGGATGTAATCCACCACGGTGGGTGATAGTTTGATCAATCCCCCATTCATGGCTAAATGCATGGCTGCTCAAGCTGGTGCTTTGCCCGCTTTGGCTCAGGTATTCTGCAGTATCGAAGCCAATACCCCCGGCGCCAATAATGGCTATCCGTTGCCCAACCGGTCGCTTGTGTTTCAGGACATCAAGGTAGGTCAGTACTTTTTCATGATCAATGCCGTCAATATTGGGAGTACGTGGTGTAATGCCGGTTGCGATGATGATTTCATCGAATGAAGAAAGCTGTTCGGCCGTTGCAACATGATTAAGGCGCAGTTTGACACCATTTAACGCCAATTGGCGCTCAAAATAGCGCAAGGTTTCATGAAATTCCTCTTTGCCGGGAATTTGTTTGGCGATATTAAATTGCCCGCCAATCTTGTCATCTTTCTCGAATAGCGTGACGTGATGACCCCGGCTGGCGGCAGTCACAGCAAAAGACAGCCCCGCAGGCCCGGCACCAATGACGGCGATCGTTTTAGGCTCTTTTACGGGGTCAGCAATAAATTCAGTTTCATGACAGGCTCGTGGATTAACCAGACATGAAGTCAGTTTGCCGACGAATATTCTATCCAGACAAGCCTGATTGCAGCCGATACAAGTATTGATTTCGTCAGGCCGATTCTGTTCGGCTTTCAGGACAAACTCGGCGTCAGCCAAGAAAGGGCGCGCCATAGAGACCATATCGGCACAGCCTTCACTGAGGATTTGTTCGGCAACTTTCGGATCGTTGATACGGTTGGTGGTAATTAACGGAATGCTGACTTTTCCCATCAATTTTTGTGTTACCCAACTGAATCCGGCTCTGGGCACCATTGTGGCAATTGTCGGAATACGGGCTTCATGCCAGCCAATTCCGGTGTTGATGATAGATGCGCCTGCTTTTTCAATCTCCAGAGCCAGTTGCTCTATCTCTTGCCAGTCAGATCCGTCTTCCACCAAATCCAACATGGAAAGGCGATAAATAATGATAAAGCGTTCTCCGGCAATTGCCCTGACTGCTTTAACGATTTCCAGGGCAAAGCGCATGCGATTTTCGAAAGAACCACCCCATTGATCCTGACGATGATTAGTGCGGGAAACCAAAAACTGATTGATCAGATAACCTTCTGATCCCATGATTTCAACCCCATCATAGCCTGCTTGCTGTGCCAGTTGGGCACATCTGGCGAAGTCTTTGATCGTCTGCTGGATATCTTCTTCAGACATCTCACGGGGCATAAAAGGATTGATAGGCGCTTGGATAGCAGAAGGGGCAACAAGGGATTTTTGGTAGCTATAGCGCCCGGTATGCAGAATTTGCAGGGCAATTTTCCCACCGGCCTGATGTACAGCATCTGTAATAAATTTATGGTGTGGCAGGGCTTCTTCACTGTTCAGAACGCTTGCACCTGCGGCAACAACCCCCTGCGGGTTTGGGGCGATGCCGCCTGTCACAATCAATGCAACGCCACCCGCAGCCCGTTCTGCATAGAACTGGGCCAACCGTCGAGTACCGTCGGGATGTTCTTCAAGCCCGGTGTGCATTGAACCCATCAATACACGATTTTTTAGTGTGGTAAAACCCAAATCCAGCGGTGCAAGAAGGTGGGGGTAGTTGCTCATTGCATTCTCCATCAAATATTTGGTCGCGCAAAAATTTTATTTTTTCTGTGTGGCTTAAATTTTTCACTTGGCTATGGCTAAGTGGTCGGATGAGATAGTTATCAAATTTAGACAGTTCCGGCCTGATTGGAATCACTTTGTTAAGTGATTGTGACAAGTATCATGAAATCTATTCGTACAGAAAATCTTCTTATTCATATTGATCAATGCATATGATCATATAACTCATCAAGCTCGCTTAGGTTTGCCGTGAATATGTGGCTCGTCATGAACATATAGTTCTGAACTTTGCATATTGCCATTGGCTTCTTCAACGAGGGCAAAAATGGGTAAAAAAGGTGCCGATTGGATAACGTCAGTGGTTAGGTTATAAACTTGGCTGGAAGGTGAAATGGCAATGAGTGTAGGTGAATCCGTTGAATTGAAAATGCGGTTAGCCGTATTGGCAGGGGCAGGTCATTTGCGCCTATGGCACCCTTTCCAATAAGTGGCTCGCCATTAAGCGCATCTCGGATGGCTAATGGCGAAGCCGCATAAACTACTGTTGATGCCTTTCTTCTTGCACCAGTGATTGGGTCGTCAAGGATGCCTTGACGCCGTTTTCCAGCTCATCCAGCAATTGATAGCGGCGGCGATACTCGGCGCGTTTCTTGCTGGGGATATCATCCAATGTTTTTCTTTCTATGGTTGATGGCAAATGGAAATCTTTATTGTCCTTTCTGATCCCGCTCAACGATTCCCAGAAGGAGTTGTAATCGGCCACCATCTGGTTTTTCTTCTTGTGCCAATAACGAATACTGCGATAGATATGCGTCTCGTTACTTACTGCCAAAATTTGCTCACAGCCCACATGATCGGCAAAGCGGCAGATAGCTTCAATCAGTAAACGTTTAGGGAATAGCCCATAACATTCTTTGGTTGCATGGCGGATAACGTCCAGAGAGTTATCTCCTTTGGTTGGCCCTTGCAATACACCAATAAATAAAGTTTGTTTAGCATCCACCGTTAATAAAGTGAAGGCACACTTTGCGAGAATGACATTTTCAGCGGTGGTGATATATAAAGAGAGTTCACCTTCTTTATTCAGATTATCCAATGAATCAATGTAAATCATAAATGATTCATTTTTTCCCTGAATGGTTGCTAATAAATAAGCATTCTCATCAAAGATCCTATTGATAATAGCAGGCTCTAATTGATTGAATAATAATTGATAATGCTCATTCAATGCGTTGACAATCTGCTTGCGATTGAAGTTAATGCTTAAATAGGGACGATGCAATTTGCACGGCAAACTGGGTTGTTTTTTCAAGATATCTAAATATTGGGGTGTCTTGGCAAGACTGCCCAATAGCTTCAGGGTTGACACAGGTGTCAACATACTGCGCAATGCAAATTTAGTACGATTACTGGAAGAATGCCAGTGTTCTCCGGGGGTAATGCGCTTTCCGATAAGATCGGTAAAGAGCTTCATGCCAGAAGAAGCGGGTTGTTGTTGGTAATTCATTTATATTCTAACTCAATGACAGAAACGTTTATATCTGCGCGATTATATCATTGATTTATTAAATGCTCCCTAGATGTTTACAATCTATTCCGTTACTTTAATTTTATTTATTTAATTTTTTTGTAAATAAATAAATCTAGGCAATTCTATTTATGGGACTCATTCATAATTATGATCTATTTCGTGGGGTATCATTTTCAGAATGATTTTTAACTTTCTTTCGGTTTTATTTACTGAAAAATGGCTAACTCTCTCTGATATCACGGATATATTTGTTAATATTTTGTGATGTAAAAAAGGGGGTTACGATTCCCCCTTGGAAAAGATAATGAAGCTTTGCCAATTGTTTTTATGCCAGTTTCATGTGCAGCAATGGGAAGGGGTTTCCTTCTCCATCCAGTTCTGAACGGGAAAAAACCTGAAACCCCATATGCAGATAGAAGCCAACACCTTGTGTGTTTTGTTCATTCACATCGACTTCATTGGCCTGCAATTCATTAATGGCAAATTTCAACAATTTCTTGCCAACCCCAGTTCCCCGAGCCTGCGGTGATATAAACAGCATTTCCACGCGGTTCTGGGCTGTGCTGATAAAACCGATGATATTGTTTTGATCATCCATCGCCTTGTAGACAGTCAGGTTGGGCAGATAATTATTCAGGATCTGTGGGCGAAGAACATCAATCATTTCTTTAGGCAGAAAATCATGAGTCGCAAGTACAGAAGCTTCCCAGATCTGAATCAGTGTCGGAAAGTCAGTTTTAGCAGCGGGTTGTATTGTTAATGGCTGCATTGTAGATGATTGTATTGGCATTGAATCATTCCATATTTGGTGTCATTTTATTCGATTTTTGATTATAACCTAATAAGATGCAATATGCGGACTTGATAACCAAGCCGGTGGAGCAACCGCGAGAAAATGTTTCAGTTCGTCCAAAATAGTCTCGATCGGTAGACTGGTTGGCTGTGAACTGCCACGTCCAAAACGGGGCATGATGTATTGCACTCCGTCATAATACCAAGGGCAGCCGCTCGTTTCGGCTGACTCCAATGCCCGCATAAAAATCGATAGATCACGTCGTGGCCGTGGTGCCCCGGACTGCAATTCAACCCATCCTTCATAGCGCTGGTGGACAACAATGTCTTCTTGTGTGACAAGTGCAATTGTCGACAATGGCGTGCGATTATGGAAAGAAATGGGGGACAGACCGAAATAACGCCGTGGCTCAGACACGTATGGCACATCAGATTCAGGCAGACGGAATACCGCAAGATCTATCTCAGGGTATTGCTCAAGCATGACATTCGGATTATCGAGTAAAGCCTCTGTTGCCATATAATTTCGTTCAGAATCACGCCAAAGCTCCTCTTGGATCACCGGTGCATCCAGTAAATCACGCATTGCGGGCAACAATTTGGTGAAAACGGCCGCAATGTGCGCAGTGCTGTGTGGTGTTGATCCTTCAGGAGGTGGCGTTTGTGCTGCGATTGTATTCAGCGTGAATGCGAGCCGGCGTGCCTGCGGGTTATGGCCACGAGAAAAATCGTCGAACTGCCCGATGTCGATGAGCAGTTGCTTATGTTTCAGCGCATGCTCAGGTGCGAGCAATGAATAAACAGATGCTAGTCCGTCTAAGTCAAAATGGTCGCTTGTCACATGCCGCACATCTGCCGGATAGTCTGGTTTATCAGACATGAGAAATGCCATGACGCTCTCTGTCGACAGGTTAGCTTTATAGCGTTCGGGTGTCCGGTTAGCTGGCCAGTGCGATAGTGAAAGTTGTGTGCCTTTATTATGGATCGCATCGGCAGCGATATTCGGTAAATTGCGCGTTTCTTCGAATGGCAAAAACGCGAGGCGATCGCCGGGTGATAATCGTACTTCATGAATCAGTGAGGTTGCTGCGTTAGCTTTCGGTGCGAGTGCGGCAAAGCGGGCGTTGTCAGTTTTAGGCTCGCGTAATTCCAGTTCACTATGACGACCTAAATCATAATGTTGCACGGCCAGATTCTGGCGTCGTAGATCGTAGGGATTGCCATTTCGGGTAATAGCTCCTCTTCCCGCAATGATGTTTTGTAGGTCAAAGAATTGGTTGTTATAAAACGCAATAACGCGATTTGCCAGAAGTCGTAATTCAAGCCCATCGAGCTTGGCGGCAACATCACTGTCAACGAGTACTAAGTGATCACCATCATGAAGAGGAAGGGAATGTGTCATTGAATGTCTCCTATCAACTTGAATACCATTTGGGATAGAGCAACAAAAAATGCAATAACATAAATGAGTAAGCACAGGCATACTCGGTAAAATATCAATTTATAATCAGTTCATTTCCTCAACTTATCATTCCGGAAATAAGCAAAACAAGGACAATAAGTGCTAAGTAGAATAATGAAAACCATTATGTTAACTATGTCATAACTAATTGTATTTAAAGTTGTTTATTATATGTCGGCAATTAATCACACCAATAATGTTCTTATCAGGGCGAATATTTTTTTATAAGAAATCATTCTTCGAACGGGAAAGTGAATAGTGTTATTTGTTGAATGGGAGCAAAGGAATAAAGGAATAAAGAAAAGGAAAAAGAGGGAAGGCGTGAATAAAATAAAATGAGCTTTGATTGTCTAAAGTGATACGCCACACGTGGTGGCGTATCAGATTAATTTTTTCTAGTTTGCCAATACCTGGTCTTTACGGCGCAAACTCGCCAGCAACATATAAATGGCTGTCGCCAACAAGACAATAAAGAAGAAACTGATTAACCCATTATGTTGAACACTGAAATAGTGTTGCAGCATAAAATGCCCCGCAGCCAGCGGGCCAACCGCCGAACCAATGCTGTAACTCAGCAACATCACTTGGCTTGCCGCCACGATATAGGATGAATCCAGATTGTCACAGGCGAGGGTAATGGCGATTGGATATAGGGCAAAAGAAGACATGCCCAGCAGCGCCAGTGAAACGATCAGCACAAGATAATGATCAAAAAGATACGCCATACCTACCGCAAACACGCCCAGCAATGAAACCATTGCCAATAAAAACGTTTTACTCATGACAACAGACAGTTTGCTGATAATCGGCTGTATGATCATCCCGCCCAAAATAATGGCCGCCATTAATACACCCACCTGATCGGTACTGAAATGGCTCTGGTTTAATGATAAAGGCATCAGGCCATAAATCGTGCCCATGACAATCCCAGACACCATGCAACCTACGATAGCGGGCTTACTGAACTGAGTGATTTTTTTCAGTGACAGGCTCTGGTGATTAAGCGCCGGAGGCTGCCCGTGACGCACAAATAATGGCGGTAAAATTGCCAGCAGGAGCAAGGCTGAAATGATGATAAAAGGGATCATGCCTTGAGTGCCGATGGGGCCAATCAACAATTGCCCCAGCGTGGTTCCGCCATACAGTGATGTCATGTAAAAACCCAATCGCTTGGCCCGCTCTTTGGGATTGTCACCAATCAATAACCACGATTCGACGACGACAAAAACCCCGGCAACGGCGATACCTGCAATACAACGAATAAATAACCAGATTTCTTTATTTGGAAAAAAAGGCAATACAATTACGGTTGCAGTTAAAAGCAACAAAAAAACAATAAATGAAATACGGTGGCCGACTTTTGCAATAACAGGCTCAATCATCATGGAGCCTATTAATAAACCAAAGTAATAAGCACTGGCTAACCAACTGGCATAAACCGTATCGATGTTGAAACTTGCCATCGACAAAGGAATTAAACTCATCAGGTAACCAGAAGCAATTGCAAAAACAGTCAAGCCCGCGACAGGTACAAATGCACTGTCATTGTTCCGCAGCAGTTTCACTACTGTCGTCTCCACATAAAAAAATCAGCTAGAAATGCGCTGCTTCTCATCAAGATTTTGGCCGAATGGCGCCACGATATATGCCAAGGACTGGAATATATCTTGGTGATTAAAGCAGTAGGTAAGTCACTCAAATAGCTCGAGTGATGCGGACTATAGCTGTTTCTTATCAAGAGATACAACGAGAAAAACTGATACTCATGAATGAAAAGATTTATGAAGAATCCCCCACTTAATTTCCGTGTCACGGAGGGGAAAACTGAGAGGGGAAAACTGAGAGGGGAAAACTGAGAGGGGAAAAAACAGGCACCATTATAGTTCACCGACCATTCATAGCATGAACCAATGTTGTGCAACCCGCCTTCCAGCCACACTTTCCCTTACATAAATCTATTTTAAATCATCCAATTAACATGTTGGCATATGTCTTGCTGTATGAAGACATCTTGTATGTCAATTGGGAGTTTAACAGCATGACATCAATAATAGGCTATACATTAAAATTCTGGCAAAACAGGGGCCGGAAAGACACCACAGCAATTTTGACTTTACTGCAACAGCAACTGAATGATTTTTTACCTGACGATAATGCGTGGATTTATCTTGCCACACCGGAACAATTACAAGCTCAGATTGATAAAGTTTTAGCGGGTTATCAGCACAATCCCGACGCATATCCCCTGCTGGGTGTGCCCTTTGCCGTCAAGGATAATATCGATGTTGCCGGCTGGCCGACGACTGCCGCTTGCCCCGCCTTTGAATATATTGCGGATGAAGATGCTACAGCAGTAGCAAGGTTGAAAGCCGCTGGTGCAATCGTGGTAGGGAAAACCAACATGGATCAGTTTGCCACAGGATTGGTCGGAACACGCTCCCCTTTTGGTGCAGTCAAAAATAGCTTCAATGCCGACTATATCAGTGGAGGCTCCAGTTCCGGTTCCGCTTCTGTTGTCGCCAGAGGGCTGGTGCCGTTCGCCCTTGGGACGGATACCGCAGGATCTGGGCGCATTCCTGCGGGGTTCAATAATATTGTCGGCTTAAAGCCCACCAAAGGCTGGCTTTCACGCAAGGGGGTTGTTCCAGCTTGCCTGCTCAACGATACCGTGTCAGTCTTCGCCCTGACAGTGGAAGATGCATTAAAGATTGCCGAAATTGCCGGTGGTTTTGACGAAAATGATGCATATTCCCGCATCAATCCCGCAACGGCTCCCATCACTTTGCCAGAACATCCCTCATTCGCGATACCTGAGAACCCTGAATTTTACAATGACTCGCTTGCTGAAGCCGCGTGGCTCAATGCGTTGGATGAATTGCGTGAGCTTGGGGTTACTCTGAAGCCCATTGATTTTTCTATCTTTAACCAACTGGCAGAACAGCTTTATCAAGGGGCGTGGGTTGCGGAGCGTACGGCGATAGTCGGAAAGTTGTTGGACTATCCGGAAAAAATGGATCCGACAGTACACAAGATCATCGCTAATGGTAAAAATTACAGTGCCGTTGACGCCTTCAAGGCTGAATACCTACGCGCAGAGTTGGCGCGGAAAATCCAGCAGACACTGGCTAAATTTGATGCACTTGTCGTGCCAACGGCCCCGACCATTAGAACCATTGAAGAAATTAAACAAGAGCCTATCCGCTATAACACGGAGTTGGGCATCTATACCAACTTCACGAATCTTGCAGATCTTTCTGCCCTTGCTTTGCCAGCACCTTTCCGCACCGATGGATTGCCGGCAGGGATCACATTACTTGCACCTGCCTGGCATGATCGAGCATTGGCATCATTCGGCTTGCGTTGGAAGCAACACCTTGCACTGCCACTCGGGGCAACCGGAAAAATAGTTTATGGCCGAGAAGCAGCGTTTCCGGACTCTAAACAACACATCCGTTTAGCTGTGGTTGGCGCCCATCTCAAGGGCATGCCATTGAATTACCAACTAATTGATCGCAAGGCTGTATTTGTTGAGATAACACAAACAGCCCATTGCTATCGCCTTTATGCCCTTGCCGGCACTCATCCCCTCAAGCCCGGCTTGGTGAGAGACAATACAGGGGCGAGCATTTGCGTTGAACTTTGGGATATTCCCCTGTCTCGTTTTGGTGAATTTGTTGCTGAAATCCCCCCTCCCCTTGGTATTGGCTCCATGGAATTGGAGGACGGTCGTTGGGTAAAAGGTTTCATTTGTGAGCCTGCTGCACTGAAAAATGCCATCGATATTACTGAATTCGGCGGCTGGCGTAATTGGCTTATCAGTCAGGGGGCGGCTTATGTTTAAGAGCGTATTAATTGCTAACCGTGGCGAAATCGCCTGCCGGGCGATCCGTACGCTGAAGCGCCTCGGCATTGTCAGCGTTGCGGTATATTCAGATGCAGATAAAAATTCCCAGCATGTTAAAGAAGCCGATATTGCCTTGCCGCTGCATGGAGAAAAAGCCCATGATGGCTACTTATGTATCGACAAACTCATTGAATTGGCACAACAGAGTGGTGCTGAAGCTATCTGGCCGGGTTATGGTTTCTTGTCTGAAAGCCTGCCGTTTGCGGAAGCTTGTGAGAAAGCCGGAGTTGTATTTGTCGGCCCAACACCGCAGCAAATTGGTGAGTTTGGTTTAAAGCATCGTGCCCGTGAACTGGCTGCTGAAGCAGGGGTTCCCATGACACCGGGAACAGGTTTACTCAATTCATTGGATGAGGCACTGAGTGCCGCAGAGAACATTGGCTATCCCGTTATGTTGAAAAGTACCGCAGGCGGTGGTGGGATAGGCTTGAGTTGCTGTAATAACGCAGAAACACTTCGCCAGACATGGGAAAATGTGCGCCATCTTGGTGAGCAATTTTTCAGTGATGCCGGCGTGTTTCTGGAACGATGCATCGAACGGGCGCGTCATATTGAAGTGCAAATTTTCGGTGATGGCAAAGGCAATGTCGTGGCCTTGGGGGAGCGTGATTGCTCATTGCAGCGCCGCAATCAAAAGGTCGTGGAAGAAGCTCCGGCTCCCAACCTGTCCGCCAGCAACCGGGCAGCATTGCTGGAATCAGCAGTACAATTGGGGCAACTTGTAAATTACCGCAGTGTGGGAACGGTAGAATATATCTATGACGTTGATCGCGATGCCTTTTATTTTCTTGAGGTCAACACGCGGTTGCAAGTTGAACATCCTGTCACTGAATGTGTAACCGGTCTTGATTTAGTGGAATGTATGTTGCGAGTTGCGGCCGGGTTACCCATTGATTGGTCGCAACTGGTGCGTGAACCGGTGGGGGCTGCGATTGAGGTTCGCCTGTATGCAGAAAACCCCATCAAACATTTCCAGCCTAGCCCCGGCGTGCTGACGGAAGTTAAATTTCCTGATGGCGTTCGCATTGACAGTGGTGTCGTTACCGGCAGTGAAGTTTCTCCATTTTATGATCCGATGATTGCCAAAATGATCGTTTATGGAAAGAACCGTGATGAGGCACTCAGCAAACTGCGTGCAGCATTAGAGAGCTGCCAACTGCATGGCATTGCCACCAATCTGGCGTATTTGCGCCAAATTACCGCCTGTGAATCCTTCCAGAAAGGAGAAGCCTGGACTCGTATGCTCGATGGCTTTGTTCCCCATGCAAACGCAATTGAAGTTTTGCAAGCGGGAACGTGGAGCTCTATCCAGGATTATCCGGGACGATTGGGATATTGGGATATCGGCGTACCGCCATCCGGCCCGATGGATGATTTAGCTTTTCGGCTGGCTAACCGCATTGTCGGCAATCATGATTCTGCTGCCGGATTGGAATTCACACTGGAAGGCCCGACCTTACAATTCCACTGTGATGCCGTGATTGCCCTGACGGGAGCTGATTGCCCCGCATTGTTGGATGGCGAAGCTGTCGCTTATTGGCAGCCAGTGAGCATCAGGGCGGGTCAAGTACTGACGCTGGGCAGGGCACAATCAGGTTGCCGGACATACCTTGCGGTCAGAAATGGTATTGATGCCCCTTGTTATCTGGGCAGTCGCTCCACTTTTGCCCTCGGCCAATTCGGGGGGCTTGCTGGCCGTGTTTTAAAAATTGCCGACATGATACCGATAACGCAACTCGCATCGGACGTTGACACAGCACCAGTGACTATCCGTGATCCACAAGCTCTCGCGCCATCATTGATCCCTCTCTACGGAGAAATATGGCATATCGGCGTACTGCATGGGCCACATGGATCACCTGATTTCTTTACACCAGATTATCTTGAGGAGTTTTTCGCCAGCGAATGGCAAGTACATTTCAACTCAAATCGTTTAGGAGTGCGCTTGATCGGCCCTAAGCCCCGCTGGGCCCGCCCGGATGGCGGGGAAGCCGGCCTGCATCCTTCCAATATTCATGACTGCGAATATGCCATAGGCTCCATTAATTTCACGGGCGATTTTCCGGTGATCTTAACCCGTGACGGGCCTAGCCTTGGTGGTTTTGTTTGTCCGGTTACCATTGCCAAAGCCGAGTTATGGAAAGTGGGTCAAGTCAAGCCCGGTGATCGTATTCGTTTCTATCCAATCAGTATTGAAGAAGCTTTCGTTTTAGAAGAGCAGCAGGAGCATTTTGTCGCTACACTGGAAAATCATCCGCTTTTAAGTTCAGCATCAACGTTCAATGTGCCACCATCGGTATCTGTAAATGGTGTATTTGGGGATGGGGTTTCTGCTGCGGTGCTGGCAGCAGTAGCCGCCACAGACAGCACTCCAGCGGTCATTTATCGTCAGGCAGGTGATAACTATATTCTGATTGAATATGGCGATAATGTTTTAGATTTGACACTGCGCCTGCGGATCCATCTACTGATGGATAAATTGCATGAACTGTCCCTTCCGGGCATCAAAGAAATAGCGCCGGGCGTACGTTCCTTGCAAATTCGTTATGATAACCATCAACTTCCCCAGCGGGAACTCGTGGTGTTGTTGCTGTCTCTGGAAAGGCAGCTTGGAAATTTGGACACCATGAAAGTGCCATCACGTGTGATACACCTGCCAATGGCATTTGAAGACAGTGCAACGCTGGGCGCAGTCAGCCGTTATCAGGATACGGTTCGTGCCAACGCTCCTTGGTTGCCGAATAACGTTGATTTTATTCAACGCATCAATGGGCTGGCGCATCGTGATGACGTTCGCCGCATTATCTATGATGCGAGTTATCTGGTTCTTGGTTTGGGGGATGTATATCTTGGGGCTCCGTGCGCCGTTCCCATAGATCCTCGCCATCGCCTTCTCAGTTCCAAATATAACCCCGCGAGAACCTTTACCGCAGAAGGCACTGTCGGCATTGGCGGCATGTATATGTGCATATATGGCATGGATTCACCGGGTGGTTATCAATTGGTGGGGAGAACATTACCGATTTGGAACAAGTTCCTGAAAAACCCACAATTTGCTGCCGGGAAGCCTTGGCTATTGCGGTTTTTTGACCAAATACGCTTTTATCCTGTCAGTGAGCAGGAACTGGAGCAACAACGGGAAGAATTCCGGGAAGGGCGTGCTGCGATTCGCATTGAGGAAACTCAGTTTGATTTTGCACAGCACCTGCAATTTTTGCGTGAGCATGCGGAAGAAATCACCTCTTTTCAGCAACGGCAGGCGATGGCATTTGAAAACGAGGTGGCGCACTGGCAGCAGGAGGAGTCAAGCCCCATTCCGGAGATTGAAGAACCCCTCACAGAGCTTGATGTGGGGGAAAACGTTATTCAAGTCAGCTCTGATATGAACGGCAATATCTGGAAAGTATTGGTTGAATTGGGCGAAGAGGTCACAGAGGGGCAGCCTTTAATCATCGTCGAAGCGATGAAAATGGAACTGGCAATTTATGCACCGCAATCCGGGCGGATTACACGCATTAACTGCCAGCCGGGTCGCTTTGTCAGTCCCGGAGATTCACTACTTTGGATGGAGTAATTAAGGAGTTGTATCCATAATATTACATGGATAAATGACGTAAGATTGCGCCACATTAAGGGTAAAATACGCCAAAAGCTTAAACCTTTTGCAATAAAACCATGGGAACATAAGTAACATACGCGTATTGAAAGTTATTTGCTCTGTATGTGGCGCTAAATCGGATAGGTTGAGATAAAAGTATTCATCTGTGATTGGATGAAGTGGTAGAGTTATTAATAAAAATTCTAATTAAATCTTTATTTTTATTTTTTTCATTAACTATATGAATAACACTGAAATAACCTCCTAAATTTAGGCATAAAAATAAAATTCTAACAAAAAATTGATTTTCTTAACTTAAGGGCGTATTCTGATAAGGTTAATTTTAAGATGTCGCGCTTTGACCGAGTGGCTTATTAGCTGTTTAAGAGTAAAAAAACAAAAAAACCAACCCCACCAGTTGGTTTTTTTGTTTTCCTTCATGTTATGAACATTAATTCATTGAATCATGCCAAAATAAATCTATAATCACTTTTGTTAATTTAGACTCGTGTTCTGGCTTATATATTTTATACAAGTTTACTTAAGTCCTGGCTGAATACAGGTGGTGCTGATTCAGTGCCTCGGCCGGAGCGCGACATCTTAAAATTAACAAATACGATAAGAACTAGTCAAACAGGCAGTGTAAAGGCAATGGCTGGTTAAGTCGCGCTCCCTAACTAGGGAAAACGGGTGAAAGCAATCAAGGAGTTTATTGATACGGCTATCATCGTTCTTAAAGCGTTAATTGCGTTTTTAGAACTGATCCGTCGATTTCTGAAATAAGAAATAACGGAAACGTAATTAAGGCCATCGAGTTAACCATTCGATGGCCTTTAATAATTAGAGATTCTCTTTTTTATAGTTAATTGAATATGTAAAATAATTTTGAAATAGGCAATTACTCTATGCGATGGTGTTGGTTGAGCATTCCTTATTTAATAGATAAACTAATAATGTTAGTTGAAAGGGGTCGCGCTATAATCAAGGTAGCAGGCTTGTAAATAGCAAAAATAGACGATTTCCATCACAATAAAAACAAAAAAACCAACCTCACCAGTTGGTTTTTTTAGACGACTATCATCGTTCTTAAGGCGTTAATTGCGCTTTTAGAATTGATCCGTCGATTTCTAAAATAAGAAATAACGGAAACGTAAATAAGGCCATTTGGGTTAACCACCCAATGGCCTTTAATTCTTTATGAGCAGGAAGTGTTATTAGCAAAAATCGCCGTAAACCCTCTTTATCGTTGCGGGGTACTGCCTCCCTGTTGGATAGAAGCTCTGCGCGCGACAAATGTAGCAAGTACCGGAGCAATCGCAAAAATTGCGAACAGCCACATAGCCGAATTTTGTGCACCGGCTAAGCCTCCGGGATCAGAGAATCCTGCCAGATTAGCGACAATGCCAGCAAGCGCAGAACCAATGGCTGTAGCGTAGAGCTGTACGGTGGTGATCGATGTCGATGCAAGATCTTCCTGACCAGCAGGCGCATTTTTAAGTACCTGAGTAAGTAGATGAGGCCAGGTCGCACCAATGCCGATACCGACAGCAGTCAGCACTATGCATATCAGTGTAAGGCTAGCTACTGAGCCAAACAGGTGCTGTGGTGGAATGATGATCGCCAGCACGAGGAGCGCAAGCACAACAAGAACGGGGCCAAGTCGAACAAATTTTTGTGCTGTATGTGGACTGCGCCCTGAACTGAATAATGAGCCCACTGTCCAGCCAGCAGCCATTAATGCCGTAGCATACCCAGCGATTAATGGGCTATGGCCGTGGATGGTTTGTAGAAAATAGGGGACAAATATCTCGGTCGTTATGCCAATGACAAGTAAGCTCATGCAGGCATAAATCGCACCAAGGGGCATGCGTATATTGTAAGCACCCGTTGGCATAAGCTTAATTTTCGATTTATGGTCAAAGCGTGCAATCAACGTGGCTATAGCGAACCCAGCTACAACACCTACAATGTTTACAATAAGTTCCTTCGATAGGCTGGCAACGGAAATGATGAGTACCGATACGCCAAGTAGCAGGATCTTACCAAGCGCGACCTGCCCCGACTGAATACTGGATTTCTCATGAGATGGCAGTTGGGTCAGCACGATTATCGCAAGTACAGCGGCAACAGGAAAAAGCGCTATAAATGCGAACCGCCAAGAGTCTGAGTGTGCAAAGATGCCTCCGACGGCAGGGCCACAGAGTGTTGCAATACCCCACATTCCGGAAACTATTGCCATTGCGCGGGGCCATAAACGTTCATTAAATACAATACGGATGAGTGCATAGCTGAGTGCAAATAGAATTCCACCACCGAAGCCTTGGGCAAATCGCCCTGTCAGCATCCATAACATGTCTTTTGCACTAGAACATATGAGTGTGCCTATACAAAATATGATGAGAGCGATGATATAGGCTGTACGTGGCCCGAAACGGCTCAGTACGCTTTTGGATAATGGCGCACCGATAATAGATGCAACCATGAACAAAGTCGTATTCCATGCATAGTACTCAAGCCCACCAATATCTCGAACGACAGACGGCAGGATTGTTGTTGTGACATAGATATTGATTGCATGTAATGCAACACCTCCCGCGAGCGCGATTGAAAGCAAGCCGTTGCGTCCAGAAAGTAGTTCTCCCCAAGAAGGGGTATTATTAGAATTCATAGACTACCTTGATTATCAATAGATTTAGGAATGGCCTTTTGGCCGGCGAAAAGTGCTGAAAAATGAAATATGAATAACTCTCAATCATTTCTATTTCCGAAGAATAAGTCTTGATTGCTTGAGTAGCAGGATCTTGAAGTGGAACGTTATATGCTTTATTTGATCCTGAGGATAACCAAGAATTGGCGGATTGTCCGTTATGATAAAATAAGTTTTTATTTTTCATGGTATTGATGCAACCGCTTATCCTTGTTTGCCCTTTGTCTTGGTTACTATAGCTGTTATGAACAGCCCTCTGGTCGGCAAAAAATGCGGTAACATTTAGGAATAAATGCCATATCGACAGGTTCCTAAAATAAGAAATAACGGAAACGTAACTAAAGCTATCGAGTTAACCATTCGATGGCCTTTAATAATTAGATATTCTATTTTTTGTTGTTAATTGCATATGTGAAATAAAATAATTTTGAAATAGAAAATTACACTACCCGATGGTGTTGGTTGATAATTCCTGATTTAATGGATAGACTTGCTATGTTAGTTAGGAGACATCGTGCTCTGACCGAGGTACCAACCTTGTGAATAGTACAAATAGACGATTCTCATCAAGATAAAAATAAAAAAGCCAACCTCACCAGTTGGTTTTTTTGTTTTTATCGATTCTTATTACAGGGTTAACCAATTGAATTATTTGGTAATAAATTTATAATTCATAGTTGTTAGTTGGATATATGCGATGACTGCCACTAAAGATCATTTGATATGAAAAGGAGTTCAGTATTTCGCAAATGTTGCGGGACGCCACAAAGTCCTGACTGAGTAACAGATGGTGCTGACTTAGTGCCTCAGTCAGAGCACGATGTGTCCTAACTAACACTGACGGAAGCCAACCAGACAGGCAGTGTAAAGGCAATGGTTGGTTAAGTCGTGCTCCCTAACTAGGGAAAACGGGTGAAAGCAATCAAGGAGTTTATTGATACGGCTATCATTGTTCTTAAAGCGTTAATTGCGTTTTTAGAATTGATTCGTCGATTTCTAAAATAAGAAATAACGGAAACGTAATTAAGGCCATCGAGTTAACCATTCGATGGCCTTTAATTTTTTATGAGCAGGAATTGTTATTATTAATCATGTTAACACGCTATATCCAATGGATTTCAAGTTGCATCGCGGCGGCAAGAGAATTCATCCCCGGGAGCATAGATAACCGTAATTTTACAAAAACGGTGACCGGGGTGAATGAGCACAGCCAACAAAGAGGCAACTTGAAAGACGAAGGGTATAAATTAATTCCAGCGACGAATTACGATTGAAGTATTAATTCCACCAAAAGCAAAATTATTGCTTTGAATAAATTCGGTCTGAATTTTACGAGGCTGGTGCATAATATAATCCAATTCGCCACAAGCAGGATCAACTTCGTTGAGATTAATGGTCGGGGCGAACCAACCTTCGCGCATCATTTCAATGGACAGCCATGCTTCAAGTGCGCCACAAGCTCCCAGTGTGTGACCAAAATAGCTTTTCAGTGAAGAGATCGGCGTTTGGTTGCCGAAAATATTGGCAGTAGCCTGGCTTTCTGCGACATCCCCACGCTCAGTGGCTGTGCCGTGGGCACTGATATAACCAATATCTGCCGGCTGTAATCCCGCAGATTTTAGTGCCGTTTCAATGCATATCTGCATAGTTTCAGATTTTGGTTGGGTGATATGGGATGCGTCACAGTTAGTGGCAAATCCGATAATTTCACCATAAATCTTGGCACCGCGAGCTTTGGCATGTTCCAGTTCTTCAAGGATTAATGTTCCGGCACCTTCGCCAATCACCAAACCATCACGATTAATATCAAAGGGGGATGGGGTGGTTTTGGGGTGATCATTTTTCTGGCTGGTGGCAAACAGAGTATCAAATACTGCGGCTTCAGATGGACACAGTTCTTCGGCACCACCCGCCACCATCACAGTTTGATATCCATGACGGATAGCTTCCCACGCATAACCAATCGCTTGGCTGCCCGATGTACAAGCGCTTGAAGTTGGAATGACCCGACCACGCAACTCAAAGAACAGCCCAGTATTGACCGCTGTGGTGTGTGGCATCATTTGCACATAGGTTGTGCCCGTGATGTTATTGGTGTGCTTTTCTGTCAGCATGGTGGCAAATTCGCTGACGGGCTTTGTGCTGCCGGTTGAAGAACCATAGGCGATGCCCGTTTCTCCATTGGTGAGTATCGTATCACCAAGCAACCCCGCCATCTCTAAGGCCAGTTCTGTTGCGCGTGTCGACATCAGGGAAACACGCCCCATAGAGCGAATGCGTTTACGGGTATAATGTTCAGGCAACACAAAGTCAGTGACAGGTGCACCAAGATGGGTATTTAACCCGTCATATTCTGCCCATGCCGGCATCTGTTGAATAGTATTGGTGCCTGCTTTCAATCCGGCAGAAACAGTTTGCCAGTCATGCCCCAATGCTGTGATGCCACCCATTCCGGTGATAACGACCCTGCGGCTCATAGCATCCCTCCGTTGATTGAGATGACCTGACGGGTGACATAACCCGCAATATCCGACATCAGATAGCCGGCAAGCCCGGCGACTTCATCGGCTTGCCCCATGCGTTTCATTGGGATCATGTTCATGGCTTCTTTCAAGGCAGACTCTTCCATTTGGATCATTTCGGTGCCAATCAACCCCGGCGCAATGCAATTCACGGTGATTTTTCTTTTTGCCAATTCAATCGCCAATGCTTTTGTTGCCCCGATAATGCCCGCTTTAGCGGCACTGTAATTGACTTGCCCACGATTGCCCATCAGGCCGGAAACGGATGACAGGGTGATGATTCGCCCGCCTTGGCGCAGCCCTATCATCGGCATAATGCATGGGTGGATAACATTGTAAAAACCATCCAGATTAGTATGGATAACATCGTCCCAGTCATTGCCTTCCAGTGCGGGGAATGCGCCATCTTTGGCGATCCCTGCATTGCAGACGATGCCATAGTAAGCGCCGTGAGCGTCGATATCATTTTCCAGCACTTCACGGCAGGCAGTGCGATCCGAAACATCAAAACTCAGTACGCGGCCATTACCTCCGCTTGCCCGGATGTGTTCCAGTGTTTCTTCTGCGCCTTTAGCATCGCGGTGATAATGTACGATGACAGTAAAACCATCCGCTGCCAACCGATGAGCAATTGCCCTGCCGATCCCTTTGCTGGCACCGGTCACTAGAACTGAACGCATTATGCTACTCCATCCTGTTTATTAGTTGTGTAAGTTCTGTTTTGTTAGGTTGGTAGGTATTCAGGCGGCCTGTTACGAGCACAATACCGTTACAACTTATTTCACCTTCAAAACTGCCAAATTTTTCATCTTGCAATAGTAAATTCATTCGGATATCCAACACGCTGCCTTGTGTGAAAGCGGGAACTTGGCATCGAATCGCCCGGCCTCCCAATAACATCCCCAACGCAGAATCCTCTTCTTCATTTTTTTTGCGATGCCAGCCAGACCAGACACCAATGGTCTGAGCCATGATTTCAATGGAAAACCAACCCGGCAAATCGCCTTTTTCATTCAGAAAAGGGGACAGCACGCCATTGTTGCTGACGGTAACCTGACAATAGACGTGGCTGTCAGAAACATTGACAACGTTATCCAGTAACACCATCGGCGACTCATGCGGAAGATAGCGATCCACAGGTAAATAATCAGCCATCATGCAACTCCTAATATCAAGCTGGTATTGTTGCCGCCAAAAGCAAAAGAATTTGACATGATAATCGGTTTTTCCAAGCGTTTGGGGTGAGTTAACAGGCCACAATTCGGCAATGAACTATCTCTTTGTGAGCGTGAGAAATCCTGGGCAGGAAGAGGAAGATTGCGCGTGAGCATCAACCAGCATAGCCCGGCTTCGCATGCACCGGCTGCGCCCAGCGTATGGCCTGTCAGATGCTTGGTCGAACTGCTCGGTATGTTTTCACCAAAAATCTGATTAACGATAAGGGACTCCATTTGGTCATTCAATTTTGTGCCCGTTCCATGCAGGTTGATGTAACCGATTTCTGCCGGGGATAAGGCGGCATTGTTCAACGCCATATTGATAGCTTCAATGGCTCCTTTGCCTTCCGGATGAGGCGCGGACATATGCCAGGCATCACTGGATTCACCTGCACCCAGCAACGCAACAGGATGCGCTTCCCGCGTAAGCAGCAGTAACGTTGATGCTTCTCCGATAGTAATTCCCTGACGGTTTTCACAAAAAGGTTCGCACAGGGCAGGAGAAAGCGATTCCAAGCTATTGAATCCATTGATTGGCATACGGCTCAGTGTGTCTGCGCCGCCAACAATCGCGACATCCACTAACCCCATTTCAATAAGTCGCTGACCGCTGATAATCGCACGCGAGCTGGATGAACAAGCTGTGGAGATGGTAAATGCAGGCCCATCAATATCGAGGTAATTGGCCAAAAAACGGGAAGGGTCACCCAATTCTTGTTGATAATAGTGGTAATGATCATCGGGTTGTTGCCGGGAAGTTCGGCTGACATGCTGATCTCCCTCTTCGAGACCAGATGTGCTGGTTCCCATGATAACGGCAACGCGTTCCCTGCCATGACGGGCAATCGCTGCATCTACCTGTGGTTTTATTTGCAGCAGGGCAGCCAGCAGCAAGCGATTGTTACGGCTGTTATGCTTGGACAGATTATCAGGAATGATTGGCAATTCGCCGTCAACACCGCCAAGGCAGCAGATTTTATCGGGTTGCAACCAGCCAGAACGCTCATACATGCCGGGGGCGTGGCCGAGTACGAGATTTTGGGCGATATCATCCAGATTGTTACCCAAAGCATTGAGCATACCGACCGCAGAAATATAAATCATGTTTTATTCTTCCAAATGCTGAATGGCGATGTCATAACCAAAAATGAATTGCTGGACGCGGATCGGGTGCCGTTTGCCGTTTGGGGTTTCATAATGAATTTCGGTAATTAATTTCCCGCTCTTGTCATACAGTTGACGGAGAATCCCGCTGTCCTTGATTTCCCAGCCAGCAGGAAGCTGGGTTTGCCAGGCTGAAATCGGCCAATAACTGAGCATGATATCGGCCAATACTTGGTTGGCGGGGGGAAGTTCCGGCAGGACAATGGATTGCTCGGTATGGATACCGTTTTTGTCGTAATCCAATTTGAATAACCTGATCCCCAATGAAGATAAACCTACCAGTGATAGGTGCTGTTCGTTGGCGCTGAGGAGCACAATCAATGATTGCTGTTTGCCTTTCACTGTGGCTGTCAGCAATTGTTGTTCATTAATGGCAGGCGAAATGGTCGGCTCAGGCAAGGAAACACGCACTCCCGGCTTAAGCCAAGCGCTGGGCGTATTATCTTGCGGGAAGTTTGTGCATGCAGCCAACAGGCATGCCAAAGATAAGATCAGTAGCCGTATCATAATTTCTTTTTCCTTTTTTGGCGTTCCGGTATTGCCAGCGGCGACAGAAGAAATGCGGTAAAGATCCCGCTGCATAATACGATGCCAAAGCTGCTGATTGCCTGAGTGGTACTGAATATCAACATGCCCAGAGTGAGCAATGAAGTGCACATTGCAACGCTGATTGCCAATAAAGAGGTCAATGTTGTGCCACGGGGATTACTGAAAAACAGGGTGTAGTTGATGCCAATGCCGAGCACCAAGACCAAGGCCAAGATTGAAAACAGGTTAAGACTATGACCGCTGAATCCAAGAACTGCCAGCCCGCAGCCAATGGAGAGCAATGATGGCAATATGCTGATGGCACCACGGCGCAGCCCCAAACGTACAAGGTAGCTGATGGCAATGAGAATGATTGAACCCGCCAGCAACCAGCCAAGCATGGTTCGGTAAAATTGAAACATCTCATCAAAAGCCAGTTTGCGATCAACCCAACTGACCCCAGTCTGGTCTTCTGCCAACTGACGTAACAACACACTATTTTTCACCCCGTTGACCGGCAGCAGGACACCACTTTGCCCATTTGGCAATGTTATCCACATCAGGCGCCATCCTTCACTGACAACACTGTGTAGCCAATCACCCGGTGTGACCGTCATGGGATGCATGTCGGGCTGCTTGGTGATTAATCCCGCCTCAGTCAGCTTTTCCATGATATTGGGAGCGGCTGATTTTATCAGTTCAAAATCGCGTTGTTGCTGTGCCTGAGAAGAAAGGGGAAAGCGCTGGTAATGGCTGATATTGCCCTGCTGTTTTTCTGCATCCAGCTTGGGAATGAAAGATTCCAACCGTTGTAGTGTTTGCTCGGCTGTATCACCGTAAATAACGAACCATTTTTGGTCACTGCGTTGTCCGGTCAGCGCTGCGATGGTTTTTTCTTGTTGATGGATCTCCTGCGGCAGCGTTTGCAGTTGGGAAATGTCATCATTAATCTGTAAGCGGAAGATACCCAATATGGCAAAAATCGCTAATGCGCTGGGAAAACCGATATAAAACATCCGATTGCGCCGCCATAAGGCCAGCCAACGCATTAGCGTGATCATGGCAGGGATAGGGCGAACGGGCAGATTTCTAGCCAGCCGTGGATACCAGCAGACAACAGTCAGGCAGGATGCAGTCAATCCCGCCGCGGCAAATACCGCCAGTTGGCGCAGGCCCGGAAACGGAGCAAACATCATGACCAGATAGGCGATAACGGTTGTCGCCAATGCCATCAGTAATGCAGGCAAAACTTTCCGCATGCTTTGCCACGGCGTGGCTTCCTGACCGTGAACCATGCGTTCTGTCAGGTAATAAATGGCATAGTCAGCAGAAATGCCGATGATACTGATGCTCATCACCAGCGTCATAAAATGCAGTTCACCAAAGAGGCTTAAGGTAGCCACTGTACCTGCCAATGCGCCAATACTGATGGACAGCACGCACAAAAACAGTGGTTTCAGTGAACGAAACACACCATAAATCAACAAAAGTACGCCGAAAACAGTCGCGCTGCCCAAGGTCGAAATATCATGCTTCGCTTGTTGTGTGGCGTAATCGCTGTAGAAAAGCGTTCCCCGTGAAATGACATTGGCGTCAGGAAATTGTTTTTTTAGCGATTGCTGCAACTTGTTCAGTTCAGTAACGGCATAATGCCCTTGTTGCATGTCGAAGGAAGAACTCTTCAATTCTCCATGCAGCAGATACCAGTTCCTGCCAGCATTATCTTTGGCAATTAACCAGCCATTGTGAAGCCGCAACTGGCTGGATGTTTGCTGGAGGGCAAGTTGTGAACCCCTGACCAGCATTAAGGGATCGTTATTCAGCTCTTGCCCACTGACACCGGAAAAGGCGGAATAAACTTGGGACAAAATCCAGTTAGCTTGCTGATTGCCCCCATCTTTCAACCTGTCACGGGTAGCCGGATCAAGCATTGCATTGCGATGTCTGTAGTAAAAACGCCCCCATGCTTGTTGCTGATCTGCCGTCATGGGGCCTTTGATATTAGTCAGGAATGCCATTTTTTGCAGATGTTCCTGCCAATATTGGGCAGGTGCGCTATCTTCTGTTTTTCCGGGGCTGACCATCCAAACGACTTGGCTATCAAGACGGTGCATAAATTCATTTTGCAATGCCGGAGGCATGTCCCCGGCACTTTGCGCGGGCAGTAACGCCAGCACGCTGGTGGACAAACGGGATTGAGGCAGTAGGGCTAACAAGGCTATCAGTAAAACCGTACAGGTTAGCAGCCAGATTATTGCAAGCCAGTGTGGCTCAGAACTTGAAGTGTTCTTCTTCTTCATGGCTCAGCGTCTCTGGCTTCAATTGATGTTGAGTAAACGATAATTCAGTACGGTCACCTTGGCGATCGATCAGCAAGATCGCATCAAGGTTGGTTTGACCATTTAGTGTGATCGTCGTAAAGAGTTTATCCAAAGGCGAGGTTTTGGGTGTCAGTACCAAACGCCACTTTTCTTGCCCGAGAGCGCTGAATTCGAGTTTGAAATTCTCTTCCAAGACCGCACGATCGGCCTGAAACAAAGCTCTCATCAGATGATTGAACTGAAAAAGTTGTGGATTAGAATCCGCAGTAATGATTTGCGGCGCTTGCCCTGACATGACCTGTACCATCCTGCGGTCATCCAGGACTAATGTCAGCGGGAAGGGTTTTTGCTGGTGCCACCATAATCCCTTCTGCTGAGAAACCAGCATTTCTCCATTGGAGTGCAGGGGCTTGGGCATACCCTGAATTTGGCGCACTTGCGTAAAATGCGCCCTCACGACCGGTTGGTGCGCGAAACGTTGCTGCAATTTCTCGAGGGTAATTGCATTAAGGGTATTGGCATCAAGGGAAACAGCATGCGCCCCATTATTGATGACCAGAAAATTTGCGATCAGAGAGAGCAGCATCCACCGCCATTTTTTCATGGTTTTACTCCCATGCGTTCGAACAGAATATCCGGGCTGACAAAACTCATTTCTTGTGTTTCTTCAGAAACGGCAACCTGAATGGTGTAACCCATCGTTGTTTTTTTACCGCTTGCAGCATCAAAAACCTGATAAGCAATTTTCAGCCGATTTTCGAATTCTTCGATGGTGGCTCTGATCCGTATTTTTTGTTCAACGCGCACAGAAGCCCGGTATTTGATCCGTGCATCAACCACAGGCCAAACATAGCCAGATTCGCGCATTTCACTGTAGCCATAATTGAGTTGGCTCATCAGCGCTTCACGGGCGATTTCAAAATAGCGAAAGTAATTCCCATGCCAGACAACGCCCATAGGATCGGCATCATGGAAAGGCACAGTTAATTCAACTTCGGCAGTAAAACGGGGATGGGTTAACATGTCTTACTCCTCATTCTTTATTCGCTTTATTGGCAGGAAGTTGCCAAAAATCGAAAAAATTAAACCAATCAAGCGGTGATTGGAGGGCATAGTGCTCCAAGCGGGAAGCATAGTGATCGACAGTTTGCTGCAAGACCTGTTCCCTTTGCTGGCGCGGCAGTTTCAGAGGGTTGGCGAAGTGCTCACAATAGACTTTGAATTGATTATTTTGTCTGAGTGCGAACATCAACAGCACCGGGCAGCGCAATACCGATGCGAGGATAAAAGGGCCTTGCGGGAATGGAGCCGGATGACCAAGAAATGGGCTCCATACAACGTGCGGAGTGCCGGTGCGCGAGGGATTGACCGCGATCCGATCACCGACAATGGCAACCCATTCACCGGCATCAATTTTTTCTTTCAGCATAATGGCGGTATCCGCTCCGACATCTGTGACCGGCAGTAAATTGATCCCGGCTTGCGGGGAAACTTCTTCAATGATCTGTTTGAAGCGCTGCGCATGTTCAGTGAACACCAACGCATTGATTGTTTTTTGCCCGGCACGTTGGGCCAAAGCCCGGCAAACTTCGATATCGCCCAAATGTGAAACCAGCAGTAATTTACCGCCGGTATCTCCATCCGAGAGGATTTTTTCTGCATCAGCAGCAAACTGGATATCTTTGCCCCACTGTAGATCCCCACGCCAGCTGGCTATTTTATCCAGCATGGCTCCGCCGAAACGCAGATAATGGCGGTAGCTATTGAGTCCATTTGGAATCGAAATATTTTTGCGTTGCATTGTCTGTTGCAGGCGTTCAAGGTACTGACGGGATGCCTGACGCTGCTCCCCACCGGTTGCCCAGAAATAGCCCACGACAGGATAAAGTATCCATTCAAAAGGCTTGCGCCCGAACCAGCGGTAAACGGCGAGCATAAACTTCATGCCAAACAGCCCCTTACGCTCCTTGATGTCTGACCAATGGTGATGCTTGCGTAGCCATGCTTTTCGAAACAATTCCTTGCGTAACAATAGCGATGGGATGCGCGGTAACATGCCGAAAAACAGGCGGGTATGCATCCATGAGATACTGAGGTTATCCCTCAGCGCATCAAAATGGGACAGGCCATTTTCAGGATAAGTGACTTTTGTCGGTACAAATTCACTCTCTGTACCTTGCCAATAAAGCCGTACCATAATTTCGATATCGAAATCCATTCGGCGGCCAATGTCCTGTTTCGCCAACAATTGCAGCGTGGGAGCCAGTGGGTAGACCCGAAAACCACACATGCTGTCTTTGATGGAAAAAGAGAGCGTTTCGACCCAAACCCAAAAATGAGTGATATAGCGACCATAAAGGCGGGATTTTGGCACCGAAACATCGTACATCGGGTTGCCAGAAATCAATTTGTGGGGATATTGGCGGGATTTAGTCAGAAACAGGGGAATATCTTCCAGACAATGTTGCCCATCCGCATCAACCTGTAATGCGTGGCTATATCCTGAATCCGCGGCTGCCCGCATTCCAGCCATCACAGCCCCGCCTTTGCCCTGATTAGATTCAAGGCGGATAAGCGTTACATCGGGAACGGTTTTTGCCAGTTCTTCAAGGCGGTATTGAGTTTCGGCTTCGCTGCCATCATCCACAATAAAGCAGTGGAGCTGGTAGGACGATAACCGCTCCAACACCGCAGGCATGGTTGCGCCGTGGTTATAGCAAGGTATTACGATGCAGGGCATGACCGGACAAGGCGCAATGCTGTCTGAACTCAACGACATAGCTTTATCTTTCCTTGGCTTGCAGTTTGGTATTCGCCTCCGTTCGGAACCGCTACGCTGTAGTTAAAAATCAGGAGATGTTTTTCTTCTTCCCACTGGATTTTCAACAGCAATTTGTCATCCGGTTGCAGAGGAAGCTGGAATTTCACCATTTCAATGGAAGAAAAAGACCAGCCCGGTGCCAGCAGCGTTTGGGCATAGTGCATAACCCAGTCGATTTGGGCCACACCCGGCAAAAGAGGTTGAATGGGAAAATGCCCACGAAACCAATCTAAAGCGGGATCTAAATACAATTGTATGATGGCTTCATTTTGAGCGGGTTGCTCGCGCTGAATTTCAATGGGTTTCATTAAATAGTTCCTGTAACTCAGGCCATGAACGCTTGCTTTGGGCGTTCAACGGAATAGCTTTGACGACTCGCCAATAACGGGGCAAGGCGACGGATTCCAGCCAAGGCTTCAATTGATTGCGCCAATCTTGTGACAATTTACGCAGCCCTTGTTGTTGGTAACGTTGGTAGGCGCTGCTGTCTACAACCACTACTGCGCCAATATGATGACGTTTTCCCCGGCTAATGAGCAGGGTTGCCGCGTCAATGATTTCAGGGGTGTCACACAGACGTCGCTCAATCTCTGTCAGGGAAATGCGTTTTTCTTCAATTTTTACCAAGCGATCCCGGCGTCCCAACAAAATGAAGTTGCCTTGATCATCAAATTCAAACTGATCATCCAGAACCAAGCCCGCAGGCTCGGTAAGCAACGGGGAATAGACGCGCAGGTTTTTTTCTTTATCTTCCAGAAATGAGACGCCCTTAAATTTCATCCAGACAGCGTTCTCAGTTTTACGGCTGCGCCAAGCCATGACACCCGTTTCGGTACAGCCATAAATTTCGTTGGGGATGGTTCTGAGCCACTGCATGGCTTGTTCAGCATGGGTAAAATGCAAAGGCCCACCCGCTGACACAACAAACGAACAATCAGGGGCTGGGAGGCTGCAATCCAGCCGCTGCAAAAATGCAGGGCTGCTGATCAGCGCACAACGGGGGCTATTGTTCAGTTGTTCCGGAAATTCCACCCGCTTGCGGTCGAAAGGCAGCCCAAGTGACATTGGCAACCAGATGCGGAATGTCAAACCATACAAATGCTGATGGCTGACAGATGCCCGGATAACACAGGATTGGAGTTGTTCTCCCCAGAGAGAGGCCAGCCATTGGGACTCAAGATCCATGACAGCCACTGGTTTGATGACCTGCTGGGGAACTCCTGTTGAACCAGAGGTGAATATCACCAAAAAAGCATCGGGTGAGATGGCTGGCAGTTCGCTGTGAAGCGGATCTTGGGATGCCACTTCCGTTGCAAGGCTAGCTGGGGTTAACTGCCAGCAAGGGCAGGATAGTGCCAGAGGTAAATCGGTCAGAACGCCATCAAACAGGGATTGCTGTTCCTGCAATTGAGCTTCACGGCAATGCCCCGGGATTACCGGGATTTGGCCTGCATGCAGCGTTGCCAGCAATGCAACACAAAAGGAGTAACTATCGTCAAAGCACAGTGCCCAGCGGGAAGTGGTTTGCCCTTCATCTTGTCTGGGCTGGTTTTTCAAACGCAGATACAGCGCAATGACATCCTGCCGGAATGTTTTCAGGTTAATTAACTGACTTCCCCAGCAAATGATTCGATTGGGGCAATTATCCTCTGATAACCATTGGGATATCGGTTGTACTTTCATTTTTTCCTTACCCGCTGACGCACCAGCCATTCAATGGAGATAAGTAACCCAATTAGCAAGTAACTCACCATTCCGTTCCATACTGTCCACAGGTTCATATCGTTATACAGACAAGTGCCCAGCGCCACCGAACCATTAAAGATAAAGAACAGGCACCAGATGTAAGTGACCTTGCGTGTATAAGCAATTCCCTCCGGAGGCAAATCAGGTTCTTTGAGGCGTGCCATCCTTTCAATGATGGGAGGGCCATAACGCAATGATCCCGCAAAGAGCACCAGCAAAACGGCATTGACAACGACCGGGTAGTACATCAACAAGTGATGATTGCGCAGGAATAAACTGGCTAATCCCAGCGTGATTCCCGCGATGGATAATATCCAGCCGCTATTCCAGCCTGTGCTCTGCTGATTGCGGGCGTGATGCTTGTTTATCAGTAATCGCACAACGAAAAACACAATAATGACAGTTAATACGGCATGAAAGTGACCATAGGTAACCATCGCCCACACTAAGAAAGGCCAGGCGATTAACATGACGGTATTGATAATGCGGAGTAATAAAATCAATTAACTATCCAAGTATTTACGGCTTGTGTCTATTTTTGCTTTGCGGATTATTCGCCTGTTATTGTTTTTCGTTCGATAATTATTCTTCGTTCAATAATTGCTCGACAGCATCAACAACATCTTGAACGGTACGAACAGATTTGAACGCTTCTGGTTTGATCTTGCGGCCCGTTTTTTTCTGTAAATGAACGACCATATCAACAGCGTCAATACTGTCCAGTTCCAGATCTTCATAGAGTCGGGCTTCAGGCGTAATGTCTTCAGGAGCCAGCTCAAATAACTGAACTAATAATTGTGATACTTCCTGAAAAATGGCTTGTTTTTCCATGATGTCACCTTGTTCTTATGCTTGTTGCGACTGGATGTAATGTGCCAATGTGGCGATAGAAGAAAAATGCTGGCGCATTTCTTCGCTTTCGGAGGACAACACAATGCCATAGCGGTTTTTGACGGCCAAACCCAGCTCCAGAGCATCAATAGAATCCAGCCCTAAGCCGTCGCCAAACAGGGGAGCGTCAGTGTCAATATCAGCAGGTGTAAGCTCTTCCAGATTCAGGGTATCTATAATGAGTTGTTTTATTTCAGTATGTAATTCTTGCATCATCGTATCCGATAGTGATTATGATTAATTTGTTGGTGTTAGTAATTGAGTGAGCTGACGATTGAGTTGGCGGGCTGCAATGGCATGCCCATTTTCAGTGCTGACAGCAAAATTTTCGTTGGTGATCTGGTCACCAATTGTGATGGTATAAATCGGTTTTTTCGGCGGAATTTGATACCACTTGCTTTTCTTATCCAGCATTTTTTGGCTGCAAGTAATATGAATGATCCGTAGATCACACTCGCATCGCACGGCAATATTGGCCGCCCCGCGCTGAAGCGAAATAGGGTGACCGGGGGTTGTGCGCGTTCCTTCCGGGAAAATTAAGATATTGTGGCCGGAAGACAGGCGTTCTCGGCAGGCCGGAAGCAACGTTTCTGCTTCACTGTTGATGAGATAGCGGGCAGAACGGATCACGCCATTCACAAAAGGATTGCGCAGTAACGAGGATTTCACGATGCAATCGACGTCGGGCATCGTTGATGCCAGGATAACGTAATCCAGCAGCGTCGGGTGATTAGCAACGATCAGGCACCCTTTATCCACCCGAGTTTTCTCCAATCCTTTGAAATGGTAATCCAGCACACCTAATTTCCGGGTCAGAAAAAGGAACAAACGAAAACTGAAAGAAATACTGTGGCGTGCAATGCGGCAGCGTTTTTCTTCATCGCGTTGAAAAACCAGCAGTAAATTAAACCAGGTCAGGGAAAGCAGTAAACCGCCAATACCAAACAGGGCAAAACAGAGCCCTGTCATGAGTAAGCGCCAAAGCCAGTTAATTCGCTCAGCGATATTGATTGCAATGCTCTTCATTATCTTATCCTGCCCAGCACCACCGGCAATGCTCTCCGGAAACAACAAAATTTTGCTTACCTTGCAGCCAGCCATGAAGAAATTGGAGGCTTTGCGGAAGGTTGGGCTCGGTTTCCTGTGAAGCCTGCTTGGTGCAATTAAGGGATGTTCCTTGCGTCAATAGCAGAGCGACTGCGAAGGGATAGCTTGGCGTATTGGCATCAATGACATCATTGTAAAAATGAGGGATTTCCCCATCAAAATCGACAATCAGCACTTTTTTATGACCGGCATGGAACAGCGCCAATACTTCAAACAACCCTTGTTGAAAGCTGTCGACACCAGCTGAAACTGAAGAGGAAACAAGAGGGGCTTTAGCCACTATCGTAAGATTGCCGACAGAAGAGTTATGAACTGACATGGCAAAATTGGTTGGCGAAACACTCTCAGCCTGCGCCAGATTTTGCAATATTTGATAATTACGTTCCAACTCACCATGACGGCTGGTATAGACGATAGCGTCAACTTGCTGACGGCGCAGGATGCTTAACCCACAATCCACAGCAAGACGGCTGCCTGAGCTGAGGCGGCGGGCAGTCATCATGGGCAATTGGGTGCATTTTGCTAATGGGCGTGACTTATCAATTGTTGCAGGAGAAGTTGCAGACCACTCTGCCCATTCTTCAGGCGTGGAAATTCCCGGTGCAATTGCTTGCCAATCTATAATATCCAATGTCAATTTCATGAAATACCGTGTGTTACTGCTTTTTGCAGATCAGTAAAGTATGACCAAGACCTAACTGATCAATCTGGTTTTCTATTATCAACCCTGCTTTATTAAGGAATTGGGTAAAATCATTAATGCTATAAAAACGACTGTTACCATTTGCCATGCATGTAAAATAAAGCGAAGTCGCATTGAGGCTATAAGCCGCTGCTTCAAAAGGCTGGCAGTCCCAGAATAGCTCCATGATGCAGATCCGTGAATCTGGTTTCATCGCTGCTGAGATTTTGCGTAGAATGCCTACAATTTGTGTTTCGGAAAAACAATCCAGGAATTGGCTCATCCACCAAATATCAGCATTGGTGGGTAAATTTTTATCCGATAACATGTCAACGGGATAGCCGGAAATACGATCAGCCATGCCTTGGCTGCGTATATTTTCTTCAGCCAATTTTATTTGCTGGGGTAAATCCAAAATAGTGACGCTGACTTTACTGTCATATTGGCAACAGCGCAATGCCCATTTTCCTGTATTGCCACCAACATCATAAATCACTTTGGGATTCAGGGAGAAAATGGTTTTTAAGGCTGCACTGAAAGCTGAATCGGAATAAAAATGGTCAAATGAAAACCAGCTTGTTTTTGCAGGCTCGGGTAATTGGCTGAGGGCTGGATAAATTGTCGACCACTCGCCGAATACTTGCAACCCGGCGGGCTTATTTTTCATCAGGGATTCTTTTAGATGGAATAACCCTTGATAACAGACATCTTGGGTAAAATCCATATTGACGCGCGTCATTTTATCATGCAGCAAATAGTGGCCAATTTTGCTGAGGAAATAGCGTTCATCTTTTTTAATGATAATTCTGCCGCTCAATCCCATATCGAGCAGAATACCTACACCGTAATTATCTAATTCAGAATGACCACAAATTTCATCTCTCGTTGCTCCATTTTTATGGTTTTTATCCAGAAAGGATAAAATGCCACAATCACGCAGGCCAATGGCTGTTTGGAATAGCATGGGAGCAAAAGCAATGCGCTGAGCTTCAGTAATTGCCTCAAGTGCACTGATATCGTCCTTGTCATAATCGTAGGGTGTGGTCATATATTTAAATATCCGATATATCTATGGCCAGAAAAATAGCCTGAAAAAATATTAAGCATCAAAACCTATTCATCAGGCATTTTTTCCATTGGAATAGGTTTTGAATTTGATGATTACTGATTAGCCAGTAGGGCTAGATTTAACTGAATATCTTTATCCAAATTATTAACCCAGCGATTATAGCTGCGGTGAATTGTGCCGTTACGTTCTCTTAAGTTATGGCTGCCAGCATAACTAATAACGTAGTTTTTATTGGTATAGGTGATGCGGATCCGAGCCTCATGATCACGGCTTTTCTGTAATCCATCAATCACACCGGGAGCAACTTCCGTCATGATCCATTTGCGTTTTTTACCTGCTTCTAAAATCGCTTTTTTCACACTTGGCAGGGAGTTATGGCTCATGATCGTGGTTTGAGGAAACAGTATCGGCTTATTACGTGCACAGCCAGCGAGCGTGACAATACAAACCAGGCTGACTAATAGCTTATGGGAAGTTTTCATTATTGTTCTCTTGTTAGATAAGGAGGCATAGCTTGTGTAATAGTTTATTTACATTGATTAGTGTAAATAAATTCTGATTGTCCTGCTACATTTATTCTTCATCAAAAACAGCAAAGAAAGAAAATGATTGAGAGTCTTAAATGAAAATAAGAAACTTTATCTCTATATTTCTTTTGTTTTACAGTTCGATAAACTATATATGAATGGTGTTTATATTTATTTAATCTGCTGGGTTTAAACTGAATGAAGTGGGTTGATTTTCGGATTTTTCTGTTTATATATTCTTGGGCGTTTAATTATTAATATGTTTATTGATCTTATTTATACTAGATGATTTTCGAATAGTTTCTATAGTTATTTATTAGTCGATTGATTTGTTAAATTGCTTATTTTGATAATCCTTGCTCTTCAAAAACTGAAAGATTATCGCAACAACTCGCTGGTTAATACATGACCAGATTTTTAGGGGGATTCTGGCAAGTAAGTGAAATCAGATAAACTGGGGGAAAGTCAAAGCGGGAAGCGGAAAAAGCAGGCCGTTTTTATCCGGATTTTCGAATGTTAAACCACTGGTTAATGAATAATCGGTGAAGGGCTCACGTCACCGTGCGCGCTATCGTTGTACGGATGGCGAAGGGAGTCTTTTAATTTGAGCGTAAATATCGGGTTTGCCTGCCTGATGGTTAGATAAAAACAGGGATGACAGATAAGCAGGTTTTACCCAGTGACATCTCACGGATGAGAAAAAAGAACCTGAGTTTTCATATCCTAAAGGATTAATACTATGCCGACCTATGCCGTTCAGACAAAAATAGAATCCAACGTTCTGGTTGAAAAATTGTTTTATGATTTAACCAGTTATCGTCAGGATGCAAAAGACAGTTTCCATATATTGCTTGATGTTTTTCAGGAAAAATTACAGGGAAACAATAAAACCAAGCCGCTAAAAAGTGTGAAATTTCATCTTTATTTCACTAAGTTTTATCAATCATCAGACATATTTTATTAATTCCCCTCTTTTCATTTTATGTCATCCTGTCCTCAAAATATGCTACCTATCAAATATTAGCCAACTCGTACTCTCCAGTATTGATGAACCGATTTTATTGATGTTCATAGGCGGAGAAGTAACCCACCGCCTCATATTGCCAAAGATATGTTTAATTAAATCTCTTTGGCTTAATTAGCAATCTACGTTGTTAATAAATGAGGAAATAATATGAGCACTCACAATAATAAACACAAAATAAAAACATTAACCGAAGAAGAATTAGAATTAGAGCAAAAGGAACTTGCGATCGTTAATCTTGTATATCCAGTTGGTGTTGTAATGTTTTTTGCTGATAATGTGGACCCAAACGAGTTATTCCATGGTAAAACAGTGTGGCAATATATTGGTGAAAATAAAACTATCAGGTTGGCAGATGCAGATGGTTCAAACGTTTTAGCAACAGGAGGGCATGATGCTATTATTCTGAAAGGCACACAGCTTCCTCACCATAATCACTCATTTTCAGCTACAACAAGCTCATTTGATTATGGAGTAAAATCAACCAACACTGCGGGTGAGCATAAGCATGCTACGGCGTTATCATATGATCAAAGTCAGGAGCCTATCTGGGGAGGTTATATTCCGCACGGCGTGGTAATCCGTGGAGCTACTTATAAGTATAATGAAAAAGTTGCATATACAGATACTCAGGGTAGTCACACTCATTCTGTAAATATTGGTGCACATAACCACTCTGTTTCAGGAATAACATCAAATACTGGCAATGGAGAAATAATAGATATTATCAATGGTTATGTCATGTTGATGGGATGGTATAGATTAAAATAAGAATACTGATATAAATTGCACATCTAGCTTACGTAAGCAACTCTATTGGGGCGTTTTCTACGCCCTTTCTATTATTTCTATACCCAAATAACTCATCAGCCCTTTATTGGTATTAAGGACAAATCTATTTGTTCTTATTTCGAATGTAGTACTAATATTAATAAGCGAAGCTGAAAGATTGACAGAAAAGAAAAAAGCACTTTGCAGCAATATATAAAACAAGGGAAATTGCCAACGACTACAGTTTTAAATAAGGATGGTAAAATTATTGATGTATTTGAATTGATTAGGGCATTCGGAGCACTAAAAGTTACACATGATGACACCGTCACAAATGAAGTAAAAATACAGCTTTTAGAACAAGAGAATTCATACCTAAAAACAGAAAAATAGCTGTTATCGAAAAACCTTGACGAAATTGGACAGAATCCAGATTCGAAATAAGTCGATAACAGTGCCTACAGCTTGCTTAACGATGTCGACAGAATTCAAGAACTACCATGAGCATCGCCAGGTACCGTTATCGTGACTTAGGAGGGTTCACCGCACCCTGATATTGAGTTATAGCTTTACCCACGGTTCAGCAATCACCAACGTGATTAAATATCGCTCTTCGCGTGGGTGTCGGTCATCTCTGAAACGCCTCATAATCAACATGGCCTAGTACTGTTCTCCCGCTTGCCAATAGGTTGTCCCAGCTGAACCTTTCCTATTGCGAAGCTCGTTACGCAATTCGGGTGTGTTGGCCAAGGCCGGACGCTCTTTAGCTTTGGTAAGTACCCAGTTGGCTTTACGCCACTGATCTTGTAAATCCAATACAATCTTGATCGCATCGTCATAGAGTAACGGTTCAATTTGTGGAGACATACGCACGCTCTCGATCATTCCTTTATTATAGGAAACAGTAAAAAATCGTGCAGAAGGGATAATAAACCCATATTTCGGATCGGTAAAACGTAATCGTGCATCCGTTTTTGGGATTCTGAATCCGATGCCATTATCATATGGTGGGCTAATTTTAGCGCTGGAGCGTTGCCGCATATCTTAGTAAGATTCACCAATTACCAGTGCTATCTCTGGTTGAGCGGAATAAAAGGAATGGTAAAGATAGATGCCAGCCAGACAGAGAACGATTAATAACGCAAAAATTAAACCGCTACTCCGCCGACCTATTTGTTGCAACCGACTCATTCTACACCTCGCCCTGAAGCATTATCCTGATTAATGGGTGCGAGAAGAGAAGATAACATCCTCACACCCATCTGAGCTTGCGTTATGGCTTTACCCACGGTTTAGCAATCGCCAGTGTAATCAAATATCGCTCTTCATCAGGATGCCTGTCGTCTTTAAAACGCCCCAAATTTAGTTTGATCTGATACTGATTATCAGCTTGCCAATAGGTCGCTCCAGCGCCACCTTTCATACGGAGAAGGTTCTCATGCAATTCGGGTGTATTAGCTAAGGGGTGATACCCTTTAGTAAGTACCCAACCCGTTTTGCGCCACTGATCTTGTAAATCTAGCACAATCTTAATCGCATCTTCATAGAGTAGCGGTTCGATTTGTGGAGACATGCGTATGTTATTGATTATTCCATTTTTATAGGAAACAGTAAAAAAACGAGCTGGAGGGGTAATAAATCCATATTTCGAGTCGATAAAGTGTAAGCGCGCATTGGTTTTTGGAGTTCTGAACTCGATATTACTCGTACCTTGTGGGGCAATTTCCGCACTGGAGCGTTGTCGCATATTCTCATAAAGCTCACCAATCACCAACGCTATCTCAGGTTCTTTGGAATAAAAGGAATGGTAGAAGTAGACCGCAGCCAGGCTGAGAACGATTAATAATGAGAGGATTAAACCAGCACGTCGTTGACTTATTTGTTGCAATAAACTCATTCTACACCTCGCCCTGAAGCAATATTCTGAAAAGTGGTTGTGAAAGATAATATTTTCATAACCACTTTGGTTTGTGCTACTCCCTGTTTACCACGGCTTAGAAATCACCAACGTGATTAAATACCGTTCTTCATTAGGATGTCGGTCATCTTTGAAACGAGCCAAACTTAGCATGATCTGATACTGATCAGCGGCTCGTAGATAGGTCGTTCCAGCGCCACCTTTCATATTGCGAAGATTTTCATGCAATTCTGGTGTATTCACCAGAGGTAGGGATTCCTTAGTGTACTTAGGCATCCAACCCGCTTTACGCCACTGCTCTTGTAAATCTAGTACAACCCTGATTGCATCGTCATAGAGTAATGGTTCGATTTGTGGAGACATACGCACACTAGTAATAATGTCATCAGCGTAAAGAACAGCAAAGAATCGGGCTGGAGGGGTAACAAATCCATATTTAGGGTCGATAAATCGTAAACTAGCATCAGTTTTGGGAATACTATGCCAAATTTTACCCGGAAGGTGTGGGTCAATAGGGGCACTGGAACGCTGTCGCATATCCTCGTAAGGTTCACCAATTATCAGAGCTATCTCAGGTTCCTTGGAATAAAAGGAATGGTAGAAATAGACGGTTGTCAGACTCAGAATGATGGATAGCGCTAGGATTAAGTCACCGCACCGCCGACTTATTTGTTGTATTTGACTCATTTTACACCTAGCCCTGAAACACTGTCCTGAATAATGGGTGTGAGAAAATCATATCCTCGCACCCATCTGAGTTTGCGTTATTGGTTTACCCACGGCTTAGCAATTGCCAGTGTGATCAAATATCGTTCTTCCTTAGGGTGCCGATTATCTTTGAAGCGTGCCATATTCAGCATGATCTGATACTTAGCATCTGCTTGCCAAAAGGTTATTCCAGTACCTTTCATCTTACGGAGACTGTCATGTGCTTCTGGTGTATTAACCAAGGGATGGTATCCTCCCGTAAGCACCCAACCCGCTTTGCGCCACTGATCTTGTAAATCCAATACAATTTTGATTGCATCGTCGTAGAGTAATGGCTCAATTTGTGGAGATATACGTACACTCTCGATTATCCCATTATTATACTTAACAACAAAAAATCGGGCAGATGGTGTCATAAATCCATATTTTGGGTCTGTAAAACGTAAACGTGAGTCAGTTTTTGGAATATTATACCAAATTTTGCCTGGAAGGTCGGGAGCAATATCGGCACTGGATCGCTGCCGCATATTCTCGTAAGGCTCACCAATCACTAACGCTATCTCGGGTTTATTGGAATAAAAAGAGTGATAGAAGTAGACAGCAATCAGACTGAGAACGATTAATAATGAGAGGATTAAACCAGAGCGTCGTTGACTTATTTGTTGCAATAAACTCATTCTACACCTCGCCCTGAAGCAATATTCTGAAAAATGGGTGTAAGAAGATGGCATTTTCGCACCCACTTTGGTTTGTGCTATTCCCTGATTACCACGGTTTGGAAATCACTAGTGTGATCAAATACCGCTCTTCATCGGGATGCCTGTCGTCTTTAAAACGCCTCAAATTCAGTTTGATCTGATACTGATCACCAGCTTGCCAATAGGTCGTTCCTGCACCACCTTTCATACGACGAATATTTTCATGCAATTCCGGTGTATTTACTAAGGGTTTATACCCTTTGGCCATAACCCAACCCGTTTTACGCCACTGATCTTGTAAATCCAAGACAATCTTGATCGCATCATCGTAGGGTAATGGCTCGATTTGTGGAGACATGCGCACACTCGTGATAATGTCATTCGCATATAGAACTGCAAAGAATCGGGCTGGAGGGGTAACAAATCCATATTTTGGGTCGATAAAACGTAAGCGTGCATCCGTTTTGGGAATATTATGCCAAATTTTCCCCGGAAGGTGTGGATCAATAGCGGCACTGGAACGCAGCCGCATATCCTCATAAGGCTCACCAACCACTAGTGCTATCTCGGGTTTATCGGAATAAAAAGAATGGAAAAGATAAACGCTAGCCAAGCCTGAAACGATTAATAATGTGAAGATTAAAGCAGCGCGCTGCCGACCTATACGTTGTAACAAATTCATCCCATCTCTCTCATCCTGATGTACTGTCCTGAATAAGGGGTGTGAGAAGATAGTATTCTCACCCCTATTTGAGCTTGCGTTATTGATTTACCCACGGTTTGGCAAGTGCCAGCGTAATCAAATAACGCTCTTCATCAGGATGCCGGACATCTTCGAAAAGCGCCATACTCAACATAATCTGGTACTGATCATTGGCTTGCCAATATGTTGTTCCTGCACCTCCTTTCATATTGCGAAGGTTCTCATGCAATTCTGGAGTGTCTACTAAGGCTGGAACTTCCTTAGGTAGGGTAAGTACCCAACCCGCGTTACGCCACTGATCTTGTAACTCCAGCACAATTTTGATTGCATCGTTGTAGAGTAACGGCTCAATTTGTGGTGACATACGTACGCCATCAATTATTCCGTCATCAAACATAACAGTAAAAAATCGAGCTGGGGGAGTAACAAATCCATATTTAGGATCAATAAAGCGTAAACGCGCATCCGTTTTTGGAACGTTGTACCAAGCATGCCCCGGAAGGTGTGGAGCAATATCGGCACTGGAGCGTTGTCGCATATTCTCATAAGGCTCACCAATCATCAACGCTATCTCAGGTTTATTGGAATAAAAAGAGTGATAGAAGTAGACCGCAGTCAGACTGAGCACGATTAATAATGAGAAGATTAAACCAGCACGTCGTTGACTTATTTGTTGCAATAAACTCATTCTACACCTCGCCCTGCCGCAATATTTTTTAGAGATTTTTCGAGTAAACCTCGATTGCTGTTATGTAGCATCTCATCAAAACGTTCTGCTGCCTTAAGCACGAAAGGCATACGTTGATTAACATCAGCGAGATTGGCATATGGTTTCTTATCGCTAAAGCTAATAGTTCTACCATCATCGATACGTCGGCATTGACTCGCCAGCGTTAATTCGACAGGTTCTGTTACATCGGGGAGAAGATTTGTGACATAGGCGAAATGGTTGCTACGCAATAATCCAACTAAAATAGCATCGCTGTACATTGAGGGTTGTAAAATATTGACTTGTTCATGATAAGCTAGATATTCAACACTTTTAGCAATACTACCTGCTTCTATCGCTTCAAAGGTTTGCAGAATTTCTTTATAAAAGCGGCCAAATGGCAACCTCTTTTGGCCTATCGGCCACAATATTGGGAACTGTCTATTACCGTAGATTTTTTCGCGTAATCGCAGACAAGTTTTGAGGTCTTCTAACCCACGTTGCTTATAAAAAGCATGCAATGGATACACATCCAAAAATAATGTTGTGTTTCCTAACGCCATCATTTCATAAACATAATTAAATGAAGCCTGTGTTAAACCTGCATCAGGGATCGCCGTTGCCGCTGACAAGGGATTGTTTTCACTGGTTTGCCGATGCTTTTTCATCGATTCAGAAAGATTCGCACTTTCACTCTCAGTCATCAACTGTGGATAAACCGGCCAATTTGATTGCCATGATGTATCTACCTCGATTATGCGCTCAACCACACGTTTTTGAGCTTCTCTGTCAACTCTCACCTTTTCAGCCGTATCATAGGCATGTAACAACCCACATCCCACTTGCTTAGAAGCGAAAGCAGCAAGACCCGCCCACTGGAAACGGTTATCGTTCAGCCATAAACTAGCGTAAGCTGCATTAATGCGTTTGTTACGTTCTTTAGGGTCAGCAATCAGCACACCACCGGGGGCAACAATCTCTTCAGCCTCTTTCTGATACCTTCGCCAGACACACTCACAAGTGAGTATAGGAACATCAATGACTTTAATCTGTTTGCCATCTTTTTCTTCGAAATGACAATCACATGCGGCGACAGACTGGGTGCTTTGGTGTAACGCCATATCATCATATTTATGTTTTTTTAAAACTTCGATCATATCCGTCTTCCTGATAAAAATATTTTTACTATCATCCTGTTAATAGGATGTGTATCTTTTTTGCACATCTCATTGGCCTATTAAATAAGGTGCAAAAGTTACACTGACTTAGGCGGATCTATTGTGGCCGTGAAGGGGGTACTGGTTAAACCTTCTTCAAGCTTCATTCCTTGAGCATCACTCGTTCCTGAATGCTCTATTTCTTTATTTTTCAGTGTATAAGGCACATTAGGTATCGGTGTGTTCGTGCTATCTTCGACAAGTTTAATATATAAATCATCTTTAAGTATTGCCTGGCAGTCACGGCTATAAACCGGGTTCTGATTACTCATCGTTCTTTTTCCTCTTCCATCGCCAGCAGATAATCCTGACCGGATACTTTTTCAATGCGCTGCCCGGCTTCCAGCTTTTGCCGTAACCAATTTTCAATACGTTGTTCCAGACTGCCTTCGGGCTGATCCAGTTGCCTTGCCATTTTTCCGTGGTTTTCCCATAACTCATTGTAGAGGGAGCTGGTTAACATTTTCAGACCATAAGGAGAATGTAACCAGACAGCCAACAGGTGTTCACCCAGCGTAAACGGGATTTCACTGTTACCCTCTCCGCAGCCTTCAGGACGGGCAAACAGCATCGGTTGTGGGATATCGATCATCAGCTCAGTGACGGGTGTCAGCATCAGTGACCAGTCACTGGGCGTGAAGGCGGGCACCATCGCGCCAAAGACCCGGCTGTCCATGATACGGAACAGCACTTGTTCTCCATCCATCATCACCAGCTGCCGATGTTGCCAGTGGGTAAGCTGCTCCTGCCACGGAACATCGCTGCGGTAAGCCCAGCCCCAGCTATTGTCACTGAGGACATGGCGATCCAGCATCATGCCTATTTGAGGTAACTGGCGAGTTTTAACCTGTACCAGCCACGGGCTTTGTTTCAGCATCTTGCGCATCGGTGTACCGCTGTAGAGAGGAAATGCCTGTTCTACCCAGTCATTCAGGTAAAAGTGTTCGACCGGATTTGGTTTTGCCAGCGAATTGAGGATAAAAAATACTGGCGCATCATGGGATTCACTCAACCATGCCTGCCAGCTTATTGGCGTTTCGATAATCATCTCTTCTATCATGATCTCTATTCCTTTTTGGCTGGTTTAATCACCGGGCTGGCGTCCTGCTGTGCCAATACCGGGCAGTAGGGATGCGCCGGAAATTCCACCATCGGCAGCGGTGCCACACCCTCCGGTAATTGCAATGACAACCCGCGCCCACTGCCGCCTGAACCCTGCCCGACATTAATCGGTGAACAGAGAATGCCACCCGGGGTGACTTTCAGAAAACTGCCGCCCACTTTCAGCGTGATTTCTGATGCGGCTTCCAGTACCACCTTACCGCCGCTTTTCAGGTGGATTTCCTGCCCGCTGTCAATCACGGTCGCATCGCCGGCCTGAATATGCTGGCTACCCGTAATTCGGTGGGAAACATCTCCTTCGGTGGTGATTTTGCGCGAACCAGCCACCTGATGATGGTCATCAGCGAGTATCTCGTGATAACGGTTGTTATCGATACGCTGTTTCTGGTCGTGTTTGATATGCCAGAGGGCATCGTTTTCGATATGGGCGGTGAAATCTTTCTGACCGTGGAAATAAATTTCCTCACGGTCTTTGGCATCGTCAAAACGCAGTTCGTTAAAGCCCTTACCTTTATGGGTTTTGGTCTTAAACGTCGTGCGGGTTTTCTGGGCGGGTAAATCCAGCGGCGGGCGGTTCAGGCCGTTGTAAACACAACCGGTCACTATCGGGCGGTCAATATCCCCATTGAGGTAAGAGATAATCACTTCCTGCCCGATACGTGGGATGGCCATAAAGCCATAGCCATTGCCGTTCCAGCCCTGTGCGACGCGAACCCAGCAGGACGCGCCATCATCGGGTGGGTCATAGCGGTTCCAGTGAAAATGGACTTTAATCGCGCCGTCTTTATTGACAAAAATTTCTTCCCCTTCCGGCCCGACCACCATCGCGGTTTCATCGCCATCGGCCAGCGGTTTGTAGTGGAACGGCGGACGCCAGTCAGCAAGGCCATCGATAAAACTGAAATGATTACTGAGCGTGGTGCCTTCACCACCGTCGTGCCCCAATGCTTGTGGGCAGCGCCCGTGATGGCTGATACCGACTACCTGCCAGCGGGCATTCAGCGGCTTGTGCGGGTGATTTTTTATCTCAAAAATTTTGCCCGGCATCAGTTTTATGCAGTTACTGCTGCCGCTGCCGGTTTTTTTCTGGTTATCCAGTGCTTCATGGCGATATTTGAGAAACGGCTTAGCGGCCGCATCTTTCTGAAAACGCCCGTAACTTTCAAACACGGTATAGGGAGTTTTGCTGCCGAAGTCGCGGAAGCCTTCGCTGCTGTGCATATGGGAAAGGTGATAACGCGGGTTCTCCGGGTTGAAATCTTTATGAAAACTGCGTTGTGGACTCATGCCGACACTCAGCCGTACCTGATAAATCGTCTCTGTCCCGTGCGCGGTTTCCGGTTGCGGGCTGTAAGTCAGCGGCAGTCCGGCCGTCATCCCCAGATGGCTGTCACTGAAAAACAGTTTTTCATCTTCAAACCAGAAACTGATCCCTTCCTCTGCCGCCAGCCGGCTGAAAAACCCATAGTCAGATTCCCGTTTTTGGGTGACATATTCCCGGTCCTGATGGGGATCGTAGAGTTTCGAGTCAGCACGGACTTTATGTTTTTTCAACAGACTATTCAGGATAGCTGGGACATTTTGCTGATGGAAAATCCGGCTGTCCTGATTGAGCATCAGACGCCAGAGAGCAGGCCGAACTGTCACGGTATAAAGGGTTTTATTACCATCAGTACCTGCCCAGTCAGCATGGGAGACGATGCCGGTAATTTTGCGTTGTAGAGTCGCACCGCTAAACACCTGCAACACCGCTTCCTGCATCAGCAGCGCGGTTAAATCGATTTCCGGTTTTGGCCGAAAGGGATTATCAGGCAGGGACTGAACTAATGTCAGGTTGAGGGTAAACAGTTCTGATAACCCTTCCTGAAGGGAAAACTCGCCCACAGCAAAGGTGGATTCAGGCAGGCCGGCCAGCTGAAAAGTAAAGCGTAACCCGCTTTTGGTCGCCGTCAGCCCGTTCATGATATTCATCCTATTTTGCTCCTTGTCATGATTGTTTAACAGTTACATCCCCATGCGTGACCCATAGACTTCTTTGAATTCCCAGAGAATTTTTTGATTTGGGGTAGAGACATCCAGCTTGACGAAAGTGGACTGGCTGACAAAACAGGCCATCGCTTCATGGATTAACCGACAGAAACGGTACATCTCTCCCGGATTGGCGTAACCATCGGGGTTCAGGGTCAGTGACAATAAATGCCCCCGGATCGGGTTGCCCAGCTTCATTCGGTCAATCAGGCGCTCTTCCACCTGCATAATGCCGTCAATATGCCACTGGAAATGACGGCTCAGGGGGCGGTTAAATTTGGCATAATGATTAAACAGGCGGAGAAAATGCTGCATCCCTTCTGTGGTAAACAACAAAATGGGCGGACTGGCGAGGCAGGAAAGCAGCGGCCAGCCGGAATTATCCTGCAACATCGGCGGGTAATCGGTGGTCACTGGCGTAATATTATGCACGCTGAGATGTGAAGGGGAACTTTCCTGCATCACGCTGATGGAGCCTTGTCCCAGTGCCATTGCGGGTTCATGGTAGCCGGTGAAATCGCAGGCGACCGCGAGTTCAGGCAAGTTGCGAGCCGGTTTGCCCGTCAAATCAAAAAAGTGCAACCGGTGTTGAATGCGATCCAGCAAATCACGTTCAGTGCGAAGCTGATAGTAGAAATAATCCGGCGCTTCCCCGGCCAGCAGTTCCGCGGCGGGTGTAAATTGCTCTATCGGCAGATAGCGGTAAGGCGTACCCCGTTGGGCGTCATCATCGGGTTGTTGAACCACTTGAACATCATGCAACCGGAATAATTTCATCGAATCGCCCAGCGGCAAGGGGTAACAGTGGTTTTCGGCACTCAACAGGACAGGCGGGCTGATCCGTTTTTCCAGATGAATAGCCGGCACACAGCCCAACATAAAGGCATCACCGATATCATCCAGCGGCAGTTCGCCGTCAAAACGAAAAATCAGTTCAAAAGTACCATCCGCATTCAGTGGAACTTCCGTGCAACTACGGCTGATATCCAGCGTGACAAAGTTATACAAATGGGGAAGTGCATAATACTCAACCAACGTTTGCAGGCCGGCATAGGCACTTTTTTTCATCGGCAGAATGGGAGAATTCAACACATTATGCCAGCCATAGGGAAAACAGCGCAATTTTCGTTGTTCACCCTGTGCGCTCAGGCGCACTTCGCAAATAGACTGATCCAACCACAGGCTGAGTTGCGCCGCTTGTTCGGTATCGGAGCCAAGGAAAAAAGAGAGCGAACCACTTTGCCAGACGGGTGACGTACTTCCCGTCTGGCAAAGTGTCAGGATAATTTCACTGTGGGTGCCGGTTTTTTTCACCCTGCGATCTCGCACAATTAATGGCTCAATATGCAGCAGACGGCAGGTTTTGAAACTGAGCAGTTCTCCGTCCATAGGTGCAGAAACTGAAGTGCTTTTAGGTATATCAACAGCGCCTTGATGTTCGCCATCGGCTGGGAGAAATTGCATGATCGTAGTGGGCGGGATAGGGCACAGTACTAGCGGCCAGATACGGGACAATATACCGTGGGTGATTTCGGGGAAATCATCCTCCAATTTATCCCGTAAGCGGGCAATCAGCAGAGCAAACGCCTCGAAAAGACGTTGAATATCGGGATCATGAACCGTTGCCAGAAAATCGGTTAAATGGGGGACTCTTTTGCCACGCGCTGTGCCAATTCCCGCAGGTAAGCGCGTTCTTGTAGGTACAGAGATTCCTTATTGTTTATCATTCTTTTTACTTTTTTATGTTAGATTTTTTTATCCGGCAGGTTAATTTATTGTACACATTAATTGGTAAAATTAATTAACTAATTAGATGGAATTTTCACCTGATTTTGGCGGAATATGAGGAAATGAGTGGAATAGGCACAGAAATCTAGGCAAAAATAAGGCTGATACGAGCTGGTGACAAAACGCTGGGGGCTGTAGAGCTGATATTCAAGCAAGCAGAAGCCATCTCGAACAGCAGGGCAGTTTGGTGATTGTCTTAATGTGAGCAATCGGATGTCTTAAACATCAGCTAAATAGCTATTTGTTTAGTCGATGCTTAGAACAATTTACCTGGTGACAGAAGGCGAACATTTTTAGATATGCATGATGGCCTTCTTAATCATAATGAATTTAAATAATAAATTAAGAAAGTGATCATTACTGTGCTGTGTGTCGTTTGAAGTATTTTGTTCATGATCATATCCAGTTTTTGATAAAACATGGAGAGAAGAGGCCTTGAGGAAAGGCAAAAAGATATTGTCTGGTTGTGGTTTCACTTAGGTCATAATGACGTGCATAGGTGCTTACAGTTAAACATGTAGGCCAAAAATTAGCATAGTAACTTTCATAATATTCAGAAATTCTAACCAAACGCTTTAATATCTGGTGTCAGGGAGAAATCTCGTGGATGGGCGAAGGCACATGGAAAGCCTGCCAGACTGATTATGATGAAAATGAACCTTAAAGGACTGGAGTGCTACGCTGAACTGGATTTATTTTCAACAGGCGATATCACCAGTATTTGTTACATGTTCCCCGTGGATAACGAGCTGTTATTACTGACCGTCATTACTTACCCGAAGCGCAATTGCAGAACCCCGCCAATAAGAATCGGGCGATTTATCGACAATGGGCGCAGACAGGCTGGATACGTACCACACAAGGTGACTGTATTGATTATGACCGTATTCGCGATGATATTCGCGACAGCCAGCAGTTTGATATCAAGCTCGTCGGCTTTGATACATGGAACGCCACGCATCTACGAACACAATTGCAGGATGCAGGGTTAGATGTTGAACCATTCCCGCAAACCTATATGCGCTTTAGTCCGGTGGCGAAATCTGCCGAAGTGTTCGTGAATCGTAAAATTATTCGTCACAACGGCGATCCGGCGCTCGCGTGGGCAATGTCCAATGTGGTGATGGAAACCGACGCGGACGCCAATATCAAACCGAATAAAAAGAAATCCGCGAATAAAATCGACCCCACAATCGCGTTCCTGATGAGTTTTGGCACATGGCAAATTGAGCATGAAGCATTTGCTTTCAATCTCAGTGATGAGCAACAGCAGAGATTGGCTAGTTTTGATGGAATTTAGGTAGTTTGTTGATTTGAAATTACTTAATTACGTCAAAGAACTAGAGATGAATGAAATAAAATGATTAGAATATTGGTGTATTATGCGTAATACGCCACTATAAAGCGGCTATGTAAATTTACTGGTGTACCTACAGAATATATTGAAAAATAAAGGTTTCGTTCAGTGAAAAAAGGATAAAAAGCATGTATGGCAGGAACGGCACTGAGGATCATCAAGATTTAATAAAAAAGTTATCTCTTATAGATAACCTTGAAAATTGGCCTTCTCATACACTGAGATTAGAGAAAGAAGATAAAAAGCATGTCTACGAGTTTGCTAAACGCTTGTGGATAAAACGTAAAATCGCTGATGGTAGTTTACTCTTACATCCGGATGTAAGAGAGGAATTAATTCTGCGGGAATATAACCCACTATCCATTCATAAAAAAATGATCTGGGCTAGTTTATTGGCTTCTTATGATGGTGCTGATAGCCAAGAATATTTCCAAAGAATAAAAGGAAAAATAATTAAGAAATATGGAAGCAAATGGTGGCTTGATGTTTATAACAGAATAAAGCCTACCTACGCAGCCAGACAGCATATATTAAAATACATTGATGGTGCTGGGGATGCTGTAAAATATGCGGCTTCACAGAGTATGTTTCTTGGGGATGTTTACAGAGAGTCACGTAATGATGCACTAAGAATGATTCCAAAAGAATAGTCGAAATATTTCCATTTCATTGAGTACAGCAATGTGCAATGTTGGCAGAACCTTAGTTATTTAACGAAATTTAACGCAAAAAGTTAAGCGTTTATACGAGTTCGCTTATTGGGTCAGATAAACCAATCAGTTAAAGTAGCCCCGCCATTGGCAAAATCCGATGGTCAAGGATTATCACCCTTGTTAAGAGCTATCCACTGGTAGGACATTTCTACAAGTGTGCCTGCTACCGCCCTTTCAATGGTGGTTCAGGCGGGGAGGTTTCGGCCTCGCTGGAAGATAGCTCCCAGTTGTGAGAACCCTGTCTGGATCGCCACCATCAATGTTCAATTAATGGAAGGAAGCCGATATTATTGCTGCATTACGTAAGCGCGGCATAACCTTAGCAGCAATTTCCCGTGAGGCAGGACTCAGTTCATCAACATTAGCGAATACACTTTCTCGCCCGTGGCCTAAAGGCGAATGGATTATCGCTAGCTATCTCGAAATACATCCCTCTGAAATCTGGCCTAGCCGCTACTTTGATTCGTATGGTCAACCCATTGAGCGTAAAGCGCGCGACAAGCCACTGGAATAATCACCCATCTGTTTGTTATTTATTTAAGCGTCTTAATGTTCAGGGGATGTGATAAGTGTTGCGGAGGGAAATACGAGAGCGCTTCATTACCGTAGCGGTGTTAATCGGTTATACCTCATGCTACTGCCAAAAGGTATTCTATGGGTATCCTAGAAAAAACTAAGGGGTCGCACTTTTTTATGCAACCCCTTGATAATTCTGGTGGCCCCTGCTGGACTTGAACCAGCGACCAAGCGATTATGAGTCGCCTGCTCTAACCACTGAGCTAAGGGGCCAGTGATGTGGGAAGATTATACGGTACAGTTTGCTATTAGGTCTAGCCCCGAAAAATCCGTATGCGTATTTTATATACAATAATCACGCTCTTTTAACACACTTTCTTCAATTGCCCGTGTTTTTAGTGATGTCGGCTACTTTTCTGATAAATATTTCTGATTATTTATTGTGCTTATCACATACTCTGGTCGGCAAACGTGTTGATATTATTTTATTTCTTCATTGATTGTTAATCATTCGAATAACTTTTAATGAAAATACCTTTGTGAGTGAATATGAATAAACATCACTTGTCAGCGGCAGTTTTGTCTCATCATCAAATAGAAGATTATTTTTACTCATCTATTAGTCTTATGCATCAGCATATCAGTGAAGATGTCCGTGCCTACGCAACCGGTGTCGAAGTGCATGTATTGAACTTTTTGCTGGTCACTGAAAATCACTCTCAAATTGCAAAAAATGTGCAAAAAGGCATCCGGTTACTGGACGAACACTTTGATATTCCGTTTGCGGTTTATGCCGTGAAGCCAAACCTGCAAACACTGGAAGTACTCCGGTATGCCGGGTTTGTTCCCGATGTGGATGGCATAACTACGGCTATGCAGCTCGATTTATTGAATTGGTCGGTAATAAATGATGTGTCAGCTGGCTATGATATTCGCTGTGTTGAGCATGATTTGAGGGATTGGCTAATCCCAGTGGAGAGTGCGTTTGAAACTTGCAATCTGCTTTCCGCGCAGTACCAAAAACGTCATCAGGCAGCAATCGATGCAGGAAAATCTCTGCAACATTATGCGCTGTATGTCGATGGGCAGCCGGTTTGTGCATTAACGCTATCAAGGCTGGGAGATATTGTTCGCTTTGATGATATTGGCACGGTGACGGGGATGCAAAGGAAGGGGTATGCGTCTGCCTTGGTCAATCATGTGCTGGCGGAGGCAAAGCAGCAAGGTGCTACCGCGTGTTATTTGGATGCTTCACCTGATGGAAATGGTTTGTATCTCCGCACTGGCTTCCTGCCATTGTTTGAATATCAGGGATTTATCCGCGCAGAATAAAAAAAGCGTCTGCCAGAGCAGACGCTTTTTCAGGTAATCAGCAATGTTGATTAGTCATCAAGGAAGCTGCGAAGAACTTCAGAGCGGCTTGGATGACGCAATTTGCGCAAGGCTTTCGCTTCAATCTGACGAATACGTTCGCGGGTAACATCAAACTGTTTGCCCACTTCTTCCAATGTATGGTCAGTATTCATATCGATACCAAAGCGCATACGCAGAACTTTCGCTTCACGTGCAGTTAAGCCAGCCAGAACATCGTGGGTTGCAGAACGCAGGCTTTCTGACGTTGCGGAATCCAGCGGCAGTTCGAGCGTTGTATCCTCGATAAAATCACCCAGATGCGAATCATCATCGTCACCTACCGGTGTTTCCATTGAGATTGGCTCTTTGGCGATTTTCAGCACCTTGCGGATCTTATCTTCAGGCATCAACATACGTTCTGCCAGCTCTTCCGGTGAAGGCTCACGACCCATTTCCTGCAACATCTGGCGAGAAATACGATTGAGTTTATTGATAGTCTCAATCATGTGCACCGGAATACGGATGGTGCGCGCCTGATCTGCGATAGAACGGGTAATGGCCTGACGGATCCACCAAGTGGCGTAAGTTGAGAATTTGTAACCACGACGGTATTCAAATTTATCAACCGCTTTCATCAGGCCGATATTGCCTTCCTGAATTAAATCAAGGAATTGCAAGCCACGGTTGGTGTATTTCTTCGCAATCGAAATAACCAGACGTAAGTTAGCTTCAACCATTTCTTTCTTCGCACGGCGGGCTTTCGCTTCACCGATTGACATGCGACGGTTGATATCCTTGACCTGTTCAATTGTCAGGCCAGTTTCTTCTTCGATCTGGCGTAACTTCTGCAAGCTACGCATAACTTCTTCTTCAATTTCCAGTAGCTTTTCAGACCAAGGCTTGTTCATTGCTTTTGCCGCAGTGAACCATGTATCACTGGTTTCATTGCCAGAGAAGAGGGTAATGAAATTCTTCTTCGGCATTTTGCACTGTTCAACACACATTTTCATGATCTGGCGTTCTTGGAAACGTACGCGATCCATCATGGAACGCATATTGTTAACCAGATAATCAAACTGCTTTGGTACTAAACGGAACTGTTTGAATACATCAGACAGGATCAAAATTTCTGCTGCGGTATTTGGATGATTGCGCCCGTTCTTCTTGATTGTTTGACGAGTAACTTCGTATTGCTCACGCAATTCCTGAAATTTCTGGCGAGCTAATTCTGGGTCGATGCTGTTATCATCTTCGCTGTCGTCATCATCTTCGTCGTCGTCATCATCTTCGTCATCATCCAGCTCTTCCTGAGGAAGCTCAGATCCAACGTGAGTGGCTGTTGGTGCGAGATCTTCTTCTGCGTTAGGGTCAACGAAACCCGTAATAAGATCGGATAAGCGGCTCTCGCCAGCTTCGACGAGGTCGTACTGTTCTAGCAGGTAAGTAATTGCTTCTGGGTATTCTGCAACGGAACACTGCACTTGGTTGATGCCATCTTCAATGCGCTTTGCAATGTCAATCTCACCTTCGCGAGTCAGTAGTTCCACTGTACCCATTTCACGCATGTACATGCGCACTGGGTCAGTAGTACGGCCGATTTCTGACTCGACACTAGATAACACCTGTGCAGCCGCTTCCGCCGCGTCTTCATCGGTGTCGTTTGTGTTTTCTGCCAACATGAGATCATCAGCATCAGGTGCTTCTTCCATTACCTGGATGCCCATGTCATTGATCATTTGGATGATATCTTCTATCTGATCAGAATCGACGATATCTTCCGGCAGATGGTCATTGACCTCAGCATAGGTCAGATAGCCTTGCTCCTTACCTTTGGTGACAAGTAGCTTTAGCTGTGACTGCGGGTTTTGCTCCATAAGACGGTATCCACACTTCAGAGTATTGGTTGGTGTCGGTCGGCGAAACAAATATGCCAACAATAACATTTAGGGGCGTTTTCGTGTATTGCCGCTGCCCTCAATAGCGACAATCGTAGGGCTGTCTCCCTACCTAATGCGGCACTTAAGCCGTGAATTTTGTATCAGAAATCTTAATATTTTGGTTGAAAACCTGTTTTACCAAGCTATATTTACATCAAACTATATTCATCAAAATTATTTTTTTTAAAACTATTTATCCTTAATAGTATATTTTTGGACGCTATTTTTCCTAAAACAAAGTTAAAAATCAATTGGTTAGCGTATGGGCTGAAAATTATTACGCGAACCAGCGTATTGATTAAGCAACTTTAGATAATATAGTTTCGTTAAAGCATGGCTTCGTTAAAAATATCGCTTTGTTGATATTCAGTTTGGTTAAAATATAGTCTTGATGAAACAGATTCTTATTTTCTTGCACCAGATTCCGTGATTAATCGCACCTCTTCACGCTCTTCTGGTGTCAGGCCTTCTGTTCTGTCTTTGGCCATCAGAAAATTAAAACGTTCATCAAGAGCTGATGCGAAAAGATGACCCAGTGCATCACTGAATGTCTTTTCAGCAATCTCTTCTACTTGTATATCGTTCCATGCAGCGAGTTTTTCAAGCTGTTTGGCGTATTTATTATCACGATATTGCTCTAAAAGCTGACCAGTTGTTAAACCTGGTTGAGCAAGGCATGTATCGACAAGCTCTACAAATAACGGCAAACCCGCTATTGGAGCCGAAAACATTCCCTGTAAAGAAGGAACTAATGTCGCTAAATGCGGATTCTGTACCAGCAATGCGATAAGAATGCGCATTGTCGTCGGTTTCAGTTTTAGCGCCTGATATGTACTTGTATCTTTTTTGACAAGCTTTGCCAAAGATCGTTCCAATTGTGTTGTATCAGGTATGCCAAGTAGTTTTCCGATTTCCTGTAGCAAATAAATCCGCAATGCTTCCCCAGGAATTTGACTAATCAGTGGCATAGCAAGTGAACTGAGTTTAGTCGCCCCTTCTGGAGTACTCAAATCTACTTGTGGCAATAAAGACTCGAACAGAAATTCAGAGAGTGTTAATGCTTTCTCCATTCTCTGCTCAAAAGCCTCCTGTCCTTCTTTGCGAACCAGTGAATCTGGATCTTCGCCATCAGGCAAGAACATAAAACGCAACTGTCTACCATCATTTAGATAAGGCAGCGCTGTTTCCAGTGCGCGCCACGCAGCATCACGGCCGGCGCGGTCGCCATCGTAACAACAAACTACACTGTCTGTTGTCCGAAAAAGCAACTGAATATGTTCGGCGGTTGTCGATGTTCCCAGCGAAGCCACGGCATAATCAATGCCAAATTGGGCTAGCGCGACAACATCCATATAACCTTCAACGACTAATAGCCTTGAAAGCGTATCGTGATTCTGTTGGGCTTCATAGAGACCATATAACTGGCGGCCTTTATGGAAAATTTCTGTTTCCGGTGAGTTCAGGTATTTGGGAAGTGCATCTCCCAGTACACGCCCACCGAATGCAATTACACGACCCCGGCGATCGCGGATAGGAAACATCACACGTTCGCGAAAGCGGTCATAAGTCCGGCCATTATCGTTTGTGACCAGCATTCCTGCGTCGTTTAATTGCTTGCGATCTTCAACGTTATGGGCAAAACGTTTTAGAACGTTATCCCATCCTGCCGGCGCAAAACCAATGGCAAAACGCTGGATGATCTCTTCACTGAGCCCACGTTGGGACAAATATTGCCGGGCTGCTTGCGCGTTCGGTATATTCAGTGAATTCTGATAGAAGCTGTTGAGCTTATCCATCAACTGGTAAAGATTTTGCCTCTGGTGGCGCTCTATTTGGCTACTGCCGGAGCCTGCTTCGTAGGGAACTTCCAGCCCGTGCATTGTTGCCAGTTCTTCGATGGATTCGACAAACTCTAGCCTGTCGTAATTCATCAAAAAATCAATGGCATTGCCATGCGCTCCGCAACCGAAGCAATGGTAAAACTGTTTATCGCCATTAACGGTGAATGAAGGAGTTTTTTCGTTATGAAAAGGACAGCACGCTTGATGATTTTTACCTTTCTTTTTGAGAGGTACTCTGACATCGATCAAATCAATGATATCAGTTCTTGCCAGTAAATCATTGATGAATGCGCGTGGAATTCGTCCAGCCATAAGCCCTTTTTACGCCTGTTGATGAACGAGAATAAGCCGCGCTTCCTCTTGGAAAGCACGGCCTTTAACTGCAGTAGTTTGTTAATACAAACACTATGCGGATTGACCGCAAGAATTAGTACAAACGAGTGCGGCGTGCGTTTTCGCGAGCCAGCTTCTTAGCATGACGCTTAACTGCAGAAGCTTTAGCGCGTTTACGCTCAGTCGTTGGTTTTTCATAGAATTCACGACGACGAACTTCTGCTAATACGCCTGCTTTTTCGCAAGAACGCTTAAAGCGACGCAGTGCTACGTCAAATGGCTCGTTTTCACGTACTTTAATTACTGGCATGTGCCTCTCACCTCAATAGAAATCGGGTTTGTCGCTGGCGGGATAGTGCCAGCCGTCTTTAAAATGGTGCGGAATTTTACTTCAATGAACACGGCTTTGTAAAGTGCCGAGGAAAATTGAAACGTACAACGCTACAGGCTATAGTCTGTTTTTTTGTATGCAAAATAGACAGACTGAAGTTGGCGTTATTTACATTAACCACACAGGATATTCAAGTAGGGTACTGATTATAGACTAAACAGAGAAAATAGCCAGCATGTAAATCGCCCCTATGCTCTCTGAAACTATTGAATGACGGGATAATAGGAAAGGGAATATGGATGTGAATAGTGGTTATAAACGGATAGTGTTACACTTGTGCCCGATTTAAGGGATTACGTCATATAAAGGCATATGATTGAGAAGTATGCACTAAGAGATATGAACACTAAGCAATATGAACACTAAGCAATATGAACACTGAGCGATATGAATAGCTTGGCGACGATATAGTGACGAGACGAAAAGTACAATGCGAGTTTTAGGTATAGAAACGTCCTGCGATGAAACCGGAATCGCAATTTATGATGACAAATCCGGTCTGCTAGCCAATCAACTGTACAGTCAGGTAAAACTACATGCTGATTATGGCGGTGTTGTGCCTGAACTGGCGTCCCGTGACCACATTCGCAAAACAGTTCCCTTGATTCAGGCCGCGTTACAAGAAGCGGGCCTGACGAATAAAGATATTGATGCGGTTGCCTATACGGCGGGGCCGGGTTTGGTCGGCGCGTTGCTGGTTGGGGCAACGATTGGGCGCTCTCTGGCATTTGCATGGAATGTACCCGCGATCCCAGTACATCATATGGAAGGCCATTTGCTGGCACCGATGCTGGAAGAAAATAGCCCTGAATTTCCTTTTGTCGCCCTATTGGTTTCTGGTGGTCATACCCAGCTGATTAGTGTGACGGGAATTGGTGAATACAAACTGCTGGGCGAATCCATTGACGATGCGGCGGGAGAGGCTTTCGATAAGACCGCAAAACTGTTAGGTCTGGATTATCCCGGCGGCCCGGTACTTTCCCGCATGGCACAGCAAGGTACAGCAGGTCGTTTTGTGTTCCCACGTCCAATGACAGATCGGCCTGGGTTGGATTTCAGCTTTTCTGGCTTGAAGACATTCGCAGCCAATACCATTCGAAATAACATTCATGGGCAAGATACTGCCGAAGATGAACAAACCAAAGCAGACATCGCTCGTGCTTTTGAAGATGCAGTCGTCGATACACTGGCGATTAAGTGTAAACGAGCATTGGAACAGACTGGCTTCAAACGCTTGGTCATGGCGGGTGGAGTGAGTGCAAATCGAACATTGCGCACTAAGATGCAGGAATTGATGGAAAAGTTAGGAGGCGAAGCCTTCTATGCCCGTCCTGAATTTTGCACTGACAATGGAGCTATGATCGCACTGGCTGGCATGATCCGTCTACAAGGTGGAACGTCAGGAGAATTGGGCGTGACGGTCAAAGCTCGTTGGCCATTGGCAGATCTGCCTGCCCTGCAAAAATAATAAAAGAACGACTATCTATAATGGGCTGAGTACCGTCTGGTGCTCGGCCTTTTTAAGGATAAATTTTGCGCGGAAGTATTAATAAGACTGTTTTCTTTAATTCAGATATATAGGAAAAGTAGAAATATTAACCTGATGGTTTTATTGGATATAGGGTGATTTTAGTCATTTTTATCTCGAATTCATTTTTAAATTAAAATTTAATATTAGATTTTAATTAATTTATATAAAACTCGGATATACGCTCACTTATAAATATACTGTAATGCCTATCGCGGATATCAAAATACCTCATATTTAACGTAACTAAATAATACTCATTGTCGCATCTGATCATGGCAAATTGATTCAGGTGGATTTCTCATGTTTATTAACTATGATTCATTAAAAGGTCGAAATGTTTACTATGCCTGCCATTGACTTGCTTGGCACCGGAATTCATAGGAGAAAGTGATGAAAAGAAACACAATAGTAGGGGTTGTGGTAGGTTGTGCTTTGGCCTCGCCAGTACTGGCCGAAGATAGCATTCATCCGGAAACGGGAAACGTTAAAATAAGTACAGGGTTGGGCTGGCTGGGGGGGGAGTCTAAGGAGTATGTATACAACCCAAATAATGGGCAAAAAATGAGTGAGCTGGACTGGAAGATAAAAAATATCCCCATTATTAAAGGAGACATATCCTGGGATGCTTTAAACTGGCTGACAGTGAACGCCAGAGGCTGGGTAACTTTGTCATCAAGCGGTTCAGGCGGAATGGATGACTATGACTGGGTGACTCCCGGGCAGGAACACTGGTCACACTGGTCAACTCATCCCAATACCCGACTGAACCATGCCAATGAGTTTGATGTTAATATCAGAGGATGGCTTTTAAATAAATCCGCATACCGGTTCGGTGCCATACTGGGTTATCAGCAAACTCGCTTCAGCTGGACAGCGTTTGGGGGAAGCTATATCTATGATAATGGGGGAAATATTGGCACATTTCCCCGTGATGAGCGTGGCATTGGTTATAAGCAGCAGTTTAGCCTGCCTTATTTGGGGATTGTGGGGGCATATCGTTATCAAAATTTTGAGTTTAATGGCTTGTTAAAGTTCAGCCCTTGGGTTAAGGCGAAAGACAATGACGAGCATTATGCGCGTGATACTACGTTTCGCGTGCAGGCTGATAATTTACGATATTATTCTGCCACGGTTGATGCCGGTTATTACGTTACTCCTAAGGCTAAAGTCTATACTGAATTCAGCGCCAGCAAGTATGAAGAAGGTCAAGGAGGAATGCAGAGTATTAATACAATCACCGGAAAAAGTGATTACCTTGGCGGTAATGCCGCCGGTATTGAAAACGTACATTATTCTGTTACTGTCGGTTTAAAATACAGATTCTAGTTCCGGACAATAGAGCCATAGTTACCTGTCAGATTTATTTATCAGATAATTGTATCGGCTCAAAAAATAAAGTATGCGAATCCAACACTGTAAATAGTTGACGAACTATTTTTTGATTAAAAGTGAGCGATTAAATGCTCACCTTTAATCAAAAAGCAAATAAACAGCATTAATCACACGACCATAATATTCCGCAAGTCTCTCCTACCCCTGCAACGTTTTGGGATATATTATTGGTCAATTTCTGATAATTCCCTGAACAATAAAAGAGCCAATAATAATGTCGAATCGGGAAAATAGTGTGAATTTGCGATTATCGGGCCGTAATGCTTTATTTATCGTGAGTGCAAGATTTGTCTCTGATTGTGGCGCATTCCTGAATATGGTGGCGTTATCCACATACGTTTACTTGCTCAGTAACAGTGTCATGCATGTCAGTATTTTTCTGGCTTGCCGCGTGGCTGGTGGATTGATTGCCAGTTTAGTGGGAACACCGTTTTTCCGGCGATTTACAGGGCGGTGGCCGTTTGTTTGTTTTAACTTAATGCGGGTCATGCTGCTGTCCTTGCTATTGGTTATTCCTGTTTCACAACAATTGTTGGTCTTACCCGTTATTGCTTTTGGCATCGGTTTGGGTAACTCAATGTTTGCTATCGGCTTAAACAGCCAGCTTCCACATTGGGTACATATCTCACAGCGTATATCAACCAATTCCTGGCTGACTTCCGTTGCTGCTACGGGGGCTGTGCTTGGCAGCCTTGTCTCGGGTTTACTTATTGCCAGCAGCGGCTATGAGATGGTTTTTAAGGTGAATATCGTTACCTATTTGCTGGCTGCGATATTGATTATTCCGCTGCGTTTCCTCACCGTACCTGAGCAGAAGGTGTCACGGGCATTGGGTAATGAATGGCGCGAATTGCGGCTCGGATTACGTGGATCCCCGATTCTGGCAGGTATGTTACTTGTCAGTATGGCAGATACGCTGGGGAGCTCCGCCCATAATGTCGGTTTTCCCATTCTTTCCAAACTGCTCAATCCCGATAATGCCAGTACTGTCATGGGCATGCTATGGGCAACATGGGCGGTAGGGAAATTCAGTGGCGCCCGTCTGGCGAGCTACCTGTTACGTAGCCGCGAAATAGCTAAAATGGAAAAACTGTTCTTTCTCGGAGTTGCGCTGATGTCAACGGGGTTTATCCTGACTTTCCAGCAAACCGATCAATTCTGGTTACTGCTATTTGCAGTGTGGGCAGGAATTGGGGATGGGATCGCCGAAGTCAGTCTGATATCCCGGGCGCAAAGTGAACCCGAAAGTTTGCGGTTGCCTATATTCAGTTTTCTGACTTTATTGCAAATGACAGGCTTCGGAATAGGTATGCTGCTGGTTGCCCCTTTTTACGTTTGGCTGTCGCCTTCCATTGTTATCATTCTATTTCACGGCTTGCCGCTTACCGTATTGACTCTCGTTCTGTTATGGAGCCGGCGTTTGGCTTCCAGCAGGGCATAGCCTTCATATAGCTAAAGCCCTTCATGTTGTGCACTGCACCCCAAAAGTCAGAGGCTAACTGATTGGGGGCAGTTCAACGTGTCGGGAGCTTGCTAGATTATTTGAACCATTTGCTGGATTGCCTTTCCCGAGCTCGGCCTTCGCTTTCCAGCAACGCCTTTCCACCGGATGATAAATTACGATTAACATCCGCTTCAGATTGGATCACGTCAGTTTTTGCCGCTTGCGTTTTCAGCTCTTGGTCAATGAAATCGTTTTCACGTTTCACTCTGGCTGAACGTTTCTCCAGTTCGAGTTTTTTCATCTCAATGTCGAGTTTGCGCAGCTCATCTTCATAATCTTGATCGCGTTTTTTATCCGCTTTTGCTTCAGCGAGCACTCTTTGTTTTTCAGTTGCTTTAATCGCTTCTTGCTTTCTGGCTTTTTCCGCTCTGGCAGCCGCTTCACGCTGTCTTTTTTCTCTTTCTGCTTTGGCTGCCCGCTCTAATTTGGCTTGTTGAGCTTCGTGTTGTCTTTGTTCTTCAGCTTTACCTTCATTTTCAGCTTGGGCAATTTGTGCCAGTTGGTCTTGAAGAGATGAAGCCAAAACCGGCGCAGACAGCGTGACCAGCAAAAATGAAATCAGGGTTTCCTTAACCATGTCGTTATCTCTTGTTGCTTGTTATTGCTTTATTTATGGAGTTATTTACTAGGGCAAGTTGCATTGGGTTGAATGCGAGTTTCATTTTGCTTGGTCGTGATAACGAGCGCTACACCCGGGGTGAACTGGCATGCGCGGCCAACCTGAGTTGATGTATAAATCTTCGTTTTTTCTTTATAAGTCAGGGAAACGCCTTCAACGATGACTTTATCCTTCACCATTGAACCGGCTGCTGCTCCAAGGGCTCCGCCGCCCACTGCACCTGCTGCTGTACCAGCGCGAGAACCTGCACCACCTGCGTTATAGCCTACGACACCACCTGCTACAGCACCAAGGATGGCACCAAAAGTTTGGGCTGCTTCTTTGTTTGATTTGTTTTCTACAGCGACCTTGGCAGGAAGAACAGAAATAAGATTGACGGTTTTTGTTTCTTGTTTTGCGTTTAATTGCGTTGTGTCATAAACATCTGCGGCATACGAGTCAGCATTGGATTGGCATCCGCTGATGATAACTGAACAGGTTGCGATTGCTGTGATGCACAATGATTTAATTTTCATTTTATATTTACCTACTAAATTGAAAAAGGAGGTAATAGTGCATCTCTTTATAATAAATAACAATATGTTACCCGTAAGATATTAAATTAATTTTGGATTGGTTGTTATTTGGTACTAAAAAAGGAGGGAGAGAGGGGATAATCATGGTATGAGCGATTCTTTTGGTGGGAAGGAGTGTTGAAATTTCTCCTTCCTCGTTATTTTTTGACCTGTTTTTACAACGTTACTTTACCCTCTTATTCAGCCGTCAAAACAATTTTTAAGGCTTTTTCCTGAGAAGCGTTGCCAAAAACTTCATAAGCAGTTTCAATTTCACTCAGTGGATAGCGGTGTGTCACGAGTTTTTCAGGTGAAATTTTGCCGGATTGAACGCTTTTCAGCAGCATGGGTGTACTGCTTGTGTTCACTAATCCGGTAGTAATGGTAATGTTTTTGATCCAAAGCTCTTCCAGATGCAATTCAACAGATTTCCCGTGAACACCCACGTTGGCGATATATCCGCCAGCGGTGATGATATCCTGACAAATTTTGAATGTGGCGGGGATACCAACACATTCGATTGCGACATCCACGCCAATGCCATCAGTAAGTTTCTGGATGGTTTCCACGACATTTTCGCGTGCAGGGTTGATGATTGTGTTAGCCCCGAACTGCCGGGCAACGTGAAGGCGGTTATCATCGGTATCAATCATGATGATATGTGCCGGAGAATAGAATTGTGATGCCAGAAGTGCAGAAAGACCAACGGGGCCGGCACCAATCAGGGCAATGGTTTGTCCGGGTTGGACTTTGCCATTGATAACGCCGATTTCAAGCCCTGTGGGTAAGATATCACTGAGCATCAATGCGGCTTCTTCATTTATCCCTTCAGGTAAGCGGTGCAAGCTGTTATCAGCATGAGGAATGCGTACTTGTTCAGCCTGAGTACCGTCAATTTTATGCCCGAGGATCCAGCCTCCATCATCGCAGTGTGAATAAAGCTGACGTTTGCAGTAACTGCAACTGCCACAAACTGTGATACAGGAGATAATGACTTTATCCCCCACCGTGATGTTGCGGACCGATGTGCCAATACTTTCAACAATCCCGATACCTTCATGGCCTAAAATCCGGCCTTTCTCTACTGCGGGAACATCTCCCTTAAGAATATGTAAATCTGTTCCGCAGATGGTGGTTTTAATAATACGAACAACTGCATCGGTTGACTCAATAATTTGAGGAAGGGCTTTTTCTTCCCAATGCTTTTGGCCTATACCGTGATAAACAAGTGCTTTCATAAAACCTCCGTTACAGATAGTTCTCTTTTCGCATTGTAAAACTAACGTATTATTCAGGTGGAAAATAATGAGTAGTTCAAGAAATACAGTAATGATCACGAAAGAATGAAAGGTGATATCAATGAGCGTATGTGGCTTTGGGGATTATCAATCTGAATTTTATGGAATAATCCGAATTTCATGAAGAAGGCCCCTTACTGGGGCTTTCCGGTTTAATCGTCTTGTTGCTCTTTTGTTGCCTGAATTTTTTCTTTATCTGTCATTTCCTGTTTCTTTTTCAATTTCTGCCAGATACGGCTTTCTTGACCGCGCCAGAGACGCTGGATGTTATCGTGATGACGTACTAATACTAAACATGACAACATCGCAACAGGAAAGGTAAATTCGGGTTTGAACCACCAGACATAGAAAGGTGCGATTAATGCGCTGATGATGGCTCCCAATGACGAATAGCCACTTAATAGCACTGTCATCAGCCACGTACCTGCCACTAATCCCGTGAGATCCCAACCAATGGCTGCAATGGAACCGAAGGCTGTCGCTACCCCTTTTCCGCCCTTGAAATGGAAGAAGACCGGATAAATATGCCCCAAACAAGCGGCAATGGCGATAATGCCTAAATAGAATGGGGGAATGCTAAGCTTGTATGCCAGCCAAACAGGGATCATTCCTTTTAATACATCACAAACCAGCACTGCCAAGGCAGCCCATTTACCTCCGATGCGCAGTACATTTGTTGCCCCAGGGTTGCCCGAGCCATGTTGGCGGGGATCGGGAAGCCTTGCCAATCGGCATATCAATATCGCGCTGGATATAGAGCCACATAAGTACGCGAAGATGATCATGCCAAGCGCGGTTGCACTCATAAGATATCTCCAATGAATAAGGGTCGTTTTCTTAAGTCTAACAATGGATAATACGCACATTTCGCCGGAAGTGGTATCTGGCGAACCGAAAAACGGGGAAAAGGTCGTGATGGATATCGTATTTATTGAAGAATTGACCGTGGTGACAACGATTGGTGTTTATGATTGGGAACAGACAATCAAACAGAAATTAGTGTTCGATATCGAAATGGGCTGGGATAACAAACGCGCATCTTCCAGTGATAATGTCGAGCATTGTCTGGATTATTCCAAAGTCAGTGAAGCAGTGATTGAGCATGTGGAAAACCAGCGCTTCGCTTTGGTTGAGCGAGTGGCGGAAGAAGTGGCGAATATCTTGTTGGAACGGTTTCATTCACCTTGGGTCAAAATCAAAGTCAGTAAACCGGGCGCAGTCGCGCAAGCGAAAAGTGTTGGTGTGGTGATTGAACGGAAAGCGGGTTAATTGTTGCGTTGCTTTGTCGAAGGCTGCAAAAAGGCGTCCCAATTTTATGGATGATTTGGGATGCCTGTGCTTTGTTGCCAAAATTCAATTCACTGAACTTTTTTCCAGTTCTCGATGGCAATATGCCGTTGACGTTCTAACTCTGTGCGAATTTCAGCGCCCTGAAACCCACGGGCAATGACTTCCTGAACGCTGACTTGGCTGGCAATCGCAAATACGTCGCGTAAATAATTCCCTTGTGGGTAATTTAATTGCGGCTGGCTTGCTGGATCAGTGTAGCCGCGGCTGTCTGCTTCACTGCACTTTATTAATTGCTCAATGCGTTGTGGCTTGCGCCAGGCGTCCACGGCATTAAACAAGGTCAGTAATGCTTCCGGAAGAAGTTGTTCTACTTTATGCACCCAAGTGTGGTATTGAGTCACAATCATGATTAAATCACGGATTGCATTGGGAATGCGTAGGCGTTCGCACATTTGTTTTGCCGGGATGGCACCGATATGGGCACAAAACGAGGCGAAGCGGATGTCTGCCTCTTCATTCAATCGGGTGGAGATTTTCAACACGTGCATTGAGTGCAGGCCGATATCAAGTTCAAGCGGTAACTTTTCCAGTGCCCTTTCCCGTAGAGGCATGCCAAACAAATTATCGATTTCAGGGAAAAGCACTGCCAAGGCCCCACAATCCCGTAGAACCTGAAAATAAATTTGTGGTGATTGTGATGTGAGTGCTTTTTCTGTTTCTCGCCAAACTCGCTCCGGTGTCAAAGAAGACAATTCACCGCTTGCCACCATTTCCGTGATGAGTGATTGCGTTTCCGGTGCGATTGAAAACCCCAAATGGGCAAAGCGCGCGGCAAAACGAGCCAGGCGCAGAACCCGCAGTGGATCTTCTGAAAATGCGGCTGAAACGTGGCGCAGTGTCCGATTTTCGAGATCATTGACACCGTGGTAGGGATCAATGAGTTCTCCATCGGCGGTCTGGGCTATGGCGTTAATGGTCAAATCACGCCGCAGCAGATCCTCTTCCAATGTGACATCGGGAGCGGCATAGCAGGTAAAACCCGTGTATCCCTGTCCCGATTTCCTTTCTGTTCGAGCTAGGGCGTACTCTTCTTGGGTTTTGGGATGCAAAAAAACAGGAAAATCTTTCCCAACTTGTTGATACCCTTTTGAAAGAAGTTCTTCTGGATTGCCACCGACGACAACCCAATCCCTTTCGGTGACGGGAAGACCCAATAATTGATCGCGAACTGCACCGCCAACCAAATAGACTTTCACTCTGATTTCCTTAAATTAGCTCATCCAACGATCTTTCTTTTTACGGCGCGGAATAATATGCGGCAATATAAGACCTAAAAGCAGGCCAATACCCGCAACGCCACCGCCGTACATAAACCACTGTAAGATGATTTCTCTTTGTTTATCATCTAATTGTAAGTTGGCAGCATCCACTTTTTTCTCGGCTACAGTCAACTTGCTCCGGAGTTTGGCATTTTCTTTTTCCAGATCGCTGATGAGCTTATCGCTGTCTGCAACTTTGTTTTGCAATTCCGCAGTGCGTTGATTCCATTTGTCGTCAATGTTTGCCAGATTGTCAGTCAGGGTTTTAATCTTCTCTTCCATGGCCGGAAGACGTTCACGTAAACTTGGGGTATTGCGGAGTTCACTTGAAAGTACCCAGCTTGTGCGCCCTTTATGATCTTTGATTTGCAGGAAACCATTTTCTGGCTTTGAGCTGATCAGCGTGACTTCTTCACCGGCATTCAACGAGCCAACGATACGGTGTCCGACGCTTGGGCCGCTGCGAATGTATGCGGACAGTTCATCAGAAATATAACGCTTTTCTTCAGCGTGCACGGATAATGGGAGTGTAAAACCCAGTAACAGGATAAATAATCGATGTAGTTTTTTCATTCTGTATTCAACTGTTTTGTTTATGGACCAATTGTGATTCAAACTACTCAACTGATAGTAAAGAGTTAAGTTTGTGGGTGCAATCAGTAAACCAGAATGTTTGCACTCTCAACGGCTCGAATACAGGCATTGTTAGGGTTTTTTTTAGTGAAGTAAGTATGATGCTTGTGGAGATAACACCCTATTGTGGTTTATTTTTTTCTTTCTATGCAACAAAGTGTAGGCAGAATAAAAAGAAAAATTCGCTATATGAATTGAGGAATAAAAATATGAGTTCTATAGAGATAGAGTTGAAACTGTCAGTGAAGCCGGATGCGATATCGGCAATTCGCCAGCAGTTATTTGAGTTTCCTCATGACTACACTTCACCACAGCATCTGACAAATATTTATTATGAAACGCCGGATAATCAATTGCGGCGTTGGGATATGGGGCTGCGTATTCGTGGGTTTGATGGGCACTATGAGATGACCATTAAAACCGCAGGTAAAGTTGTGGGTGGTTTGCATCAGCGCCCTGAATTCAATGTACCTTTGCATCGCCCCGAGTTGGATTTGGCTCAATTTCCCTCCCATATCTGGCCTGAAAATATTTCTCTTTCATATCTGCAAGAGCAATTGCGTGCATTATTCAGTACGGATTTCAGCCGCGAAAAATGGCTTGTATCTTATGGACAGAGTGAAATTGAAGTCGTGCTGGATCAGGGCATGATTTCTGCCGGGAATAGCCATGCTGAAAAGCAGTCCACGCCAATTTGCGAGTTTGAGCTGGAATTGATAAACGGCAATGTCACCGATGTTTTGTCGCTGGCAAATAAATTGGCTTCACAAAGTGGCCTGCGTCTGGCGAATAAAAGCAAAGCCGCACGGGGATATGCGCTTGTGCAAGCATTGTCACAGGCATCTCCACAAATATCAGCACAGACGGCATTACCCAACGTTGTTGAGGCGCTGGATTGGCAGCAACCATTGCTCGTTCTGTTGTCCGACATTCTGGCCCAATGGCAGACACAGGAAGAAGGCTGGCTGGCCGGGCTGGCGGCAGGTAAAACGGGATTAATGCAAGTTCTTCTGTGGGGGGAAGAACTGGTTGAAAAGCAAGCTGAACTTCTACCGGAGGCATTGGAACGGCTGCCTGATTTACTGTCCGAATTAAGGAGTAAATTATCAGCAACCACTGTTAATGAGGAAGCACAAGCCAAAACAGAAGCTGAAGAATTGTGTTACAGCACTTCGTGGCTGCAATGTAAGCTGGCATTGACCCAATGGTTGATAGTTCAGTCCCGATAAACCTGGCTCGATAAAACCAGCTCAATAATTTTACGCTCCCGATAATGCTCCTAATGACTTTAATCGTTATCAGGGGCAATCAGCGGTAATACACGGTATCAAGGGAAACCCAGTTATGTTGCCACTTTCATCGCCTTTAGCCCAACAAGTACAGCGTATCATTGCAAATTTCCATCCATTCGGGGAGGCCGCTACATCCTTTGCTCCCCATGAGCAGGCCGTTCTGTCATTAAGTGATTTTGTCGCTGAACACTTGCAGTCACATCCCGCTTGGTTGGAGGAAATCCGCCAGACTCCTCCGCAACCGGAGGAGTGGCAGCATTACGCCCAATGGCTGGAAGAGGCATTGGCTACGGCAAACGATGAAAATAATTTGATGCGGGTATTGCGTTTGTTCCGCCACCGGATGCTGGTCAGGATTGCATGGTTGCAGGCATTGAAAATAAGTGCGACAGAGCAAACCTTGCAGCAGTTGAGCATGTTGGCAGAAACATTGATTGTGGCCGCCCGTGACTGGCTTTATCTGCGTTGTTGCCAAGACTGGGGAACTCCCACCAATAGTGAAGGAGTTGCACAGCCATTATTAATTTTGGGGATGGGAAAACTAGGCGGGGGAGAACTCAATTTTTCCTCAGATATCGATCTTATCTTTGCCTATCCGGAAAATGGCGTGACGCAGGGCGGGCGCCGTGAGATGGATAACTCTCAGTTTTTCACCCGGCTGGGGCAGAAGCTGATTAAGGTGTTGGATCAACAAACAGTAGACGGATTTGTTTATCGTGTTGATATGAGATTGCGCCCATTTGGCGATAGTGGGCCACTGGTATTCAGCTTTTCGGCTCTGGAAGATTATTATCAGGAGCAGGGGCGGGATTGGGAACGTTACGCGTTGGTGAAAGCACGTATTTTAGGGCACGACGGGCTGGCATATTGTCAGGAATTGCGCCTGATGCTGCGCCCGTTTGTTTTCCGTCGTTATATCGATTTCAGTGTGATTCAATCCTTGCGCAATATGAAAGGCATGATTGAACGGGAAGTCCGCCGTCGCGGGTTAAAGGAAAATATTAAGCTGGGGGCTGGGGGAATTCGGGAAATCGAATTTATTACACAAGTCTTTCAGCTTATCCGGGGAGGAAGGGAACCGATCCTGCAATCCCGTTCCTTATTGCCAACATTAAAGGCCATTGAAGAGTTATCCCTCTTGTCACCAGAACAGGTCAATCGGCTGGAAGAAAGCTACCTGTTCTTGCGTCGGCTTGAAAATTTACTGCAATCCATTCGCGATCAACAAACACAGACTTTACCGGATAATGAGCTGGATCGGGCCCGTCTTTCTTGGGGAATGGGATTTGTCGATTGGGCGGGTTTGATAGTTGAAACCGAACGCAAGATGAATGCAGTACGGGATATTTTCCAGCAATTGATTGGCGACGAAACCGAAGAAAGCGGTGAAGAAGCAAACTATGTGCCATTTAAGAGCTTGTGGCTTGAGACAATAAATCAGGACGAACTCACTCCATTGGTGCCTCATCTTTCTGGTGCTGAAGCGCAGAAAATGCTTGATGTGATAGCGCTTTTCCGTCAGGACATCAGCAAGCGAACTATCGGCCCACGGGGGCGGGATGTGCTTGATCAATTGATGCCGCGCTTATTGGTAAAAATTGGGGAACGGAAAGACGTCAATACTGTACTGGAGCGGATTATTCCCTTATTGATGAGTATTGTCAGCCGCACGACTTATCTGGAACTGATGCTGGAATCTGAGCAGGTAATGATCCATGTTATCCGCCTGTGTGCTGCCTCCCCGATGATTGCCTGCCAGCTTACCCGTCATCCATTGCTATTGGATGAATTGATCGACCCAAAATCGCTGTACCAGCCGTTGCCAATGGAAGCCTATCGCGACGAGCTTTACCAATATCTGCTGCGTATTCCCGAAGGTGATGATGAGCAATTGCTGGAGGCATTGCGCCAGTTCAAGCAAGCTCAGTTACTGCGGATTGCGGCAGAAGACATTGCAGGTGTCCTGCCTGTAATGAAAGTCAGCGATCATCTGACTTATCTGGCAGAAGCCATTATTGAGGCCGTCGTGCAGCAGGCGTGGCATCAGATGGTAAAACGTTATGGCGCTCCAGCTCATTTATCTCAGCGGCAGGGGATGGGATTTGCCATTATTGGTTATGGCAAATTGGGAGGGTGGGAACTGGGCTATGGCTCTGATCTGGATCTGGTATTTTTGCTGGATTGTCCGATGGGCGTGATGACGGATGGCTCCCGCTCCATTGATGCAAGGCAGTTTTATTTGCGTCTCGCCCAGCGGATTATTCACTTGTTCAGTACCCGAACTGCATCGGGGATATTATATGATGTTGATGCGCGTTTACGCCCCTCCGGTGAATCCGGGATGCTGGTCAGCACACTTGAAGCCTTTGACGATTACCAGAAAAACGATGCGTGGACTTGGGAGCATCAAGCTTTGGTTCGCGCCCGCATGATTTTTGGTGATGAGCAAATGCGTAATGATTTTGAACGCATTCGTCGTGAAACGTTATGCCGTTCCCGCGAACCGGCTCTTTTGCGCCAACAGGTGCGTGAAATGAGAGAAAAGATGCACCAGCATCTGGGTAGTTCTCAACCGGATCAATTTGATATCAAGGCGGATCCGGGCGGGATCACTGATATTGAATTTATCGCTCAGTATCAGGTTCTGCGTTATGCCCCAGAAAATGCCAAGTTGACCCGTTGGTCGGATAATGTGCGAATTTTCGAACTCATGGCAAACTATAATATTATGGATGAGCAAGAAGCAATGGCTCTAACGCAGGCCTACATTACCATGCGTGATGAACTGCATCACTTGGCTTTGCAGGCGTTGTCCAGCCGGGTTTCAACCGATCATTTCAGCCAGCAGAAAGCGTTGGTGCTCAGTAGCTGGCAGAAATGGCTCGGCGAGTAATCAGTGCCTCAATTACCGCTTTTCGTGATGGAACTTGCTGGCATTCAGTCTGATTATGATAATATCCGCAACAGTTTATTTTGATATTTGGAGTATGGGATGAAAGTAGCACTCCCTGATTTTCACCGTGCAGGTGTTTTGGTTGTTGGCGATGTTATGTTAGACCGCTATTGGTATGGCCCGACTAGCCGTATTTCACCGGAAGCACCGGTTCCCGTCGTGAAAGTCGAAAACATTGAAGAACGCCCGGGCGGGGCGGCCAACGTTGCGATGAATATTGCATCATTGGGTGCTAATTCGCATTTGGTGGGCTTAACCGGTATTGATGATGCAGCACGGGCCTTGAGTGAAAAACTGGGCAGTGTAAAAGTCCAATGCGATTTTGTTGCTGTTCCAACCCATCCAACTATCACAAAATTGCGAGTACTATCGCGCAATCAGCAATTGCTTCGTTTGGATTTTGAAGAAGGTTTCCAAAATGTGGATGCCCAGCCGATGCTGGAGAAGATCCAACAAGCCTTGCCACATATTGGGGCGCTGGTGCTGTCGGATTATGCCAAGGGAGCGTTGAATCAAGTTCAGGCTATGATCAAATTGGCTAATGAAGCCAATGTCCCGGTGCTTATCGATCCAAAAGGCAGTGATTTTGAGCGTTATCGCGGTGCTACACTGCTTACGCCAAACATGTCAGAATTTGAGGCCGTTGTCGGGCACTGCAAAGATGATGATGAGCTGGTACAAAAGGGAACGGATCTGGCTCGGGCCTTGGAATTGAAGGCTCTGTTGATTACTCGCTCTGAACGTGGCATGAGTTTACTGAGAGTAGGGCTGCCTCCTTTGCATTTACCGACTCAGGCACAAGAAGTTTTTGATGTCACCGGCGCGGGAGATACCGTGATTGGTGTGTTGGCAACGGCAATTGCTGCTGGCAAGCCACTGAACGAGGCTTGTTATCTGGCCAATGCTGCCGCGGGAGTGGTTGTCGGTAAGCTGGGAACTTCGACGGTTTCACCTATTGAACTGGAAAACGCAGTGCGTGGCCGTGCAGAAACCGGATTTGGTGTGATGAATGAAAGCCGGTTGAAAGAGGTGGTTGCGCAAGCCCGCCAGCGCGGCGAACGCATCGTTATGACGAATGGCTGTTTTGATATTCTGCATGCCGGGCATGTTTCCTATCTATCCAATGCGCGCAAATTGGGCGATCGCTTGATTGTTGCCGTCAATAGCGATGCTTCCACCAAGCGGCTGAAAGGGGAAACCCGGCCTGTCAACCCATTGGAACAACGCATGATCGTATTATCGGCACTGGAATCTGTCGATTGGGTGGTGGAATTTGAAGAAGATACTCCGCAACGCTTAATTGCCGGTATTCTGCCGGATATTCTGGTTAAAGGTGGCGATTACAAACCGGAAGAGATCGCTGGCAGTGAAGAAGTTTGGGCGGCGGGCGGCGAAGTTAAGGTATTGAATTTTGAAGATGGGATCTCTACGACCAATATCATCAAAACGATTAAGCGCCAGTAAGAAGTAAAAAAATTAAAGAATAAAAAGCGGTGCCAGTGGCACCGCTGCAATCTGTACAGAACCGATTATTTTTTGTCTGCAATAATGCGAGAACGAATGTGTTGAGCACGTTCTTCTGAAGGTGGGTGTGAATCAAACATGCTGGATTGACCATTGCCCAGTTTAGCCAGTTTCTCGAAACCGGTGACTAAGCCTTCAGTTTTAATCCCGCGTTGTTTCAGACGATCATAAGAGAAGTCATCAGCCTGACTTTCCTGATGTTGTGAGAATTGGGAATTAATGAGTTTGTCACCCAGCTCTGCAAGCTGAGAGTTACTTAGTTGTGCGGCTACACCACCGGCTGAAGCCGCTGCGGTGCGTGCAGCAAGAGCCGCATAAGCAACCTGCATGGCCTTACGGGAATGGCCCAGTGCAACGTGACCCATCTCATGGCCCAGAACGCCTTCAACTTCGTTATCGTTCATCATATCCATCAAGCCGCTGTATACACGCACACAGCCGTTAGCCATTGCCCATGCGTTCACATCTTTGGTCAGATAAACTTTATAGTTAACAGGAGTACCGTTAACCTCATTGCCTAATGCTTTGGCAATTTTGTTCAGACGCTTAGTGTACTGACTGGATGCTGGTGCAATTTTATTCTTTGCATCCATTTGGTGACACGCTTGATCCGTGTGCTTCTTAACATCCTCATCACTTAAGGTTGCCGCTTGGAATAATTGCATTCCGGATTGAGCCAGCATTCCTTGGTTCAAATTGCTGCAACCAGCCAGAATCGTGGTGGAAACAGCTATTGCAACAAGAGCTTTCATTTTCATAGTGTTGTGTTTTCCTTAGCAATACACGTGAAATACGCACAACTATAATATAGTTAAGAATATTAATTAAGCTTATAAATTTTTTTAAAAATTATAATGGGGATAAATATGATTATACTTGCCGTCTTTCAAGTTTCTGCTTTGTTGGCAGTATTCCCGGAGATGGCTGAGAGGCTCCTACTTCTGGCTTTTGGCTTGCTTCCTTGACGCCGTGCTACACCTTGAAATGGAATGGGTATTTAGTGTTTAAACTTCAAGTTGCAGAAAACATTCGATTAGCTCCCCGCACCTTGAAGTCTGATGGGCATACATAAGATGGTTAGTTTAGGTATGAAAACTCACATTTTATTGTGTTTTTTGTTGTATTTTTTATTAATGTATTCCATAACTGCCGCCACGGATTTATGTGTAAAAACATGTGATTCATCATTGAAAATACCATCCAGACCCGAAAGGTTGGGATCGTTGTAAATATCATAGTTCTGTTTAAGATATCCATCTTTATAATAATAAGCATGCACTTCATAGGATTCGCCATTAATCTTAAGTGCATTATGATTGTGTTTCCACGAAACAATCACTATGGCATTTCTCATTCCTGCGATCTTCATGAAAAAGAACCCTTTTATTTCAGGTTCTCCTCCATTAACACCATATGAATCAACCTTTTCCTCATTTGTTCCGTCATTGAAAATCAAGTTTAATGGAGAGCTTTCATTCTTTGTTTTCGTTAAATATGTGCTATCACCATACTCATTCAATATAATTGGTTTATTGACGATATGGCCATAAGACGTGGCGGGGTAATCTAATGTTAAAGAGGAGACTGAGACAATTTTCCATTGAGATAATTCTTTTTCTAATTCGATAGAAAGTTCATAAGGTTTTTCCTGCAATCCCGCAATATAAGCTTTCATTGTCGCCCGACTATCACCTTCATGGATAGTTTTGATGTCGGTATATTTCCAATCATCAAAATAATCTTGCCCTTGAATAAAATAGCTTTTTCTCATCAAATCATCTTTATCTTCTGTTTTATCTAACTGATTGATGAGCTTTAGGGATACATATTTCCTTATCATATCCTGATAATCAGATGAATCTGGGTTTTTGTTGGCATATAACTCTTTCATATACCAAGTATAAAAAGCTTCAGCAACTTGTCTTGCAGATTGAGATTGATATCTGGACACCAAGATTATTTTCCATTGCCCTGATTGCTTTTCCAAAAAAACAGGCAGCCGAATTTCATATTCTGTTCCACGTCCTAAAACCACGACCAATTCAGCAAAGTGATCCGTTTTATTGACTGTTTCAACCGTTACATCAGCCCATTCATCAGGGGCATCCTGCGATTTTATAAAGTAATCAGAGGTCGCATGAACACCTTCTACAGCACATTCCCCGATTTCTCCCTCTGAATTGCAGTCGTCAACCACCTTGAGCCGCCCAACTAATTCCTCTGATACATATTTTCTTAATTCATTCAGTTCATCTGAGGTACTTAGATGTTCCATGGAAAGATATTGCTGCATATACCATGTATAAAAATCATTCGTAATTTTCTCTGGTGACGGATATTCTGTTTTAGCAAATGCATTTATTGATGCACACATAAATATAAAAGCCATAAAGTAAAGAAAAAAACTGAGCAATGATAATGGCCTCATTTATTTATCCTTCTTGTTATAATAAATCCAAAATTAGCTAATTTTCTGTAGCCAGAAATATAACAAATGCCATTTCCTTTAGATAGAGAGGAATAGATTCTTTTGGCAGCCCAGTTCTTGGAGGCCAAAAGGGCCGCTTTGATGCGATTGCGAATTCGTTAGTTACAGATAGTACCATGTATCAATTATTACTTATGAATAGAAAATGATAATTGGTTGAATTGTGCATGATGTAGCCAACTACGCTAGCCATTTGGCTATGATTATTTATTATTCATGTTGATACAAATATGAATAATTCGCTAAAGTGAAATAATTATTATGATGGAAATATGTTTGTTATTTATTTTTGAGCGAATAATGAAAATAGTGAAGATTATTATTTTATCGATATTTTTATTTCCGGTTTATGCCTCAGCAAAAGTGTCCGCTTTAACCCCAGAGGAGTGCCAAAAAATGGCATTTTCGGGGGTGGTAACAGAAAATAATCCAGTACCTTGCAATAGGTTAAATATCGTTAATTTCAATTACATTGATTTTTCAGGGAATGAAAGTACCGGGGAAGTCATCGTTCTCGATGTATTTGCGTTGCAGGTGGAGAATATTTTCCATGAATTGTTATTGGCGGGATTCCCGATACATAAGGCATTGGCGATAGAGCATTATAACGGGGATGATAAAGATTCGATGCGTGATAATAACACATCTGCATTTAATGGAAGGAAGATAACGGGCGCAGCATCATGGTCAAAGCATGCGTATGGTGCAGCTATCGATATCAATCCATTACAGAATCCGTTTTTGGGTTTTAATCCAGATGGCGTGCCTTATGTTTTACCTGAAAACAGTGCAGAACAATACTTAAATAGAATAGCAAAAAGGCCCGGTAAAAAGGCAAGGGAAGGCATGTCGGAAAAAGTCGTTGATATATTTTTATCAAATGGATTTATGCGATGGGGAGGCTATTGGGATACGCCGATCGATTACCAACATTTTGAAGTAGGCAGCATAGAATTTATTGAGAGTTTATTGAAAAAGCCATTATCCAAAGCAAGAATGGAATTCAAAGAATATGGCGATAATTATCAATCATGCATGAAAAATGCGCAGCCGAATAACATCGAATCCACAAGGGCTGTATGCGTGGAAAAAAATATACGCTGATTGCCCTAAGAGCCTAATGAGTTAGGCTCTAAATGTCTCTTGAGGAAAATGTGGCTAACTTCCTCCAATACAATTATTCCGCCTGTTCAGTTTTTGGATCTGTCCCTTCTTTTTGGTCTGCCCCTTCAAGGCGGGCTTCCAGCTCATTCAGGCGTTGTTCCATCGCGACCAATTTTTCACGGGTACGTAACAGAACTTGGGTCTGGACATCAAACTCTTCCCGACTAACAAGATCCAGTTTGCTTAACTGAGATTGTAAAACCGTGCGCAATTTTTTTTCGACATCATCTCCAAACTCTTTGACGCCTTTTGGCATGGCGCTGTGAATTTGGCGGGCAATTTGTTCAATTTTCTTTGGGTCGAGCATGATGATCATCCTTTTGCTAAATAAAACTAAATAAAAAAGTAGTTGCGAGCATTTTAATACCTAATGCTGAAAGCATAAATGATTGAGAGCCAGGTTTCATATTTGATTTTGTTGATTGCCCCTGTCGATTATAAACGCTATAGTGCGAACGTTTATCTCAGGGCAGGGTGAAAGTCCCTACCGGCGGTAACGTGAAATTAACAGATGGTATTTCATGAAGCCCGCGAGCGCTCTGTTTGTTGTTATCCCTAAAAGGACATAAACAGAGGTCAGCAGATCCAGTGTGATTCTGGAGCCGACGGTGATAGTCCGGATGGGAGAGAATAACAGCATCAATCGAGTGCTTGCGCTCGTCTGTTGTTTTTGTTGCCGTATTTTTGTGCAGCATGAACTCCTCAAAATTGCCCTGATTCTGGTAATCCATACATTTAAAGAGGTTTCTTTACCATGAATCAGACGCTACTTTCCTCATATGGGACGCCATTTGAACGTGTTGAACGTGCGCTTGCTGCTTTGCGTGCGGGTCAGGGTGTAATGGTATTGGATGATGAAAATCGTGAAAATGAAGGTGACATGATTTTCGCCGCCGAAACAATGACGGTAGAACAAATGGCACTAACCATCCGCCACGGCAGCGGCATTGTTTGCCTTTGCCTGACAGAAGAGCGCCGTCAGCAGCTTAAATTACCGATGATGGTAGAAAGCAATTCCAGCCAGTTCCAAACTGCGTTCACAGTGACCATTGAGGCCGCACAAGGTGTAACAACCGGGGTTTCTGCCGCAGATCGCATTACCACTATCCAAGCTGCTATTGCTGATGATGCGCAACCAAACGATTTAAATCGGCCCGGGCATGTGTTCCCTCTGCGCGCGCAATCCGGCGGAGTCTTAACTCGTCGAGGTCATACTGAAGCAACCATCGATTTGGTTAAAATGGCAGGCTTTAAACCGGCCGGAGTGCTGTGTGAATTAACCAATGATGATGGCTCAATGGCGCGTGCCCCTGAAGTGATTGAATTCGCAAAACAGTATGATATGCCTGTTGTGACCATTGAAGATTTAGTCAGTTATCGCCTTAAAACCGCAAAGGTAGCTAGTTGATATCGGCTTGGGCTGTTTATCTTCATTTAACCCGCTAAAGAGCCCAAAATTGTTGTTAAAAAATGATATTGTTTTCTTAAAGTTGGATAGAGAAAACATATCGGGATAGAATATATCGGTTTATACTCACTCACTTTCAAATCGCAGAGTTGTCAAAGTACTGTTGTTTGGGAAGTGGGGATAGATATCGCATGCACGCTTGTAAGGCCACAGTCCCACACCCTGTGGCCTTTCAGTATTTTTGAAAGACCCCATCATTTTTGATTAGCATTATTCAAGGAAGAAAAGTCTTAATCTTGTCATAATTCTTTAATCATCCACAATTCATATTCGAAATGTTTAATTTGCTGTATAAGGGGCGAGAATGAGTCTCCTAAGAATGCCTGCTTTATTCGTTGGTCATGGTAGTCCGATGAATGCCATTGAAGATAACTACTACTCCCGTACCTGGTTTGAATTGGGAAATAAACTGCTCAAACCTAGGGCGATACTTGTGATTTCTGCACACTGGTATACGAATGGTACAGCAGTGACTGCGATGGCTCAGCCCAGAACTATCCACGATTTTGGTAATTTTCCACGGGAGTTGCACGAAAAACAGTACCCGGCTAAAGGGTACCCTGAGCTGGCGGTATTGGTGCAAGATATTCTTGAGCCGATTGAGGTCGAAACGGATTTTGAGCATTGGGGATTGGATCATGGCACTTGGGGAATATTGGCGAAAATGTATCCCGATGCAGATATTCCGGTCATTCAACTGAGCATGGATCGCAATCAGCCGGCGTCTTTCCATTATGAAGTCGGCAAGAAACTCGCATTGTTGCGGGATGAGGGGGTTTTGATTATCGGCAGCGGCAATGTTGTGCATAACCTGCCGGCGGAAGTGCTGGGGGCAGAGCCTTTTCCTTGGGCACTCTCTTTTGAACAGTTTGTGCGTGATAGCTTAACCAGCCTTGAAGAACCTCATCCTCTGATTCATGCCTTGGAAAGGGAAGACGGTAAACTGTCGAACCCGACACCTGAGCACTTTTTACCATTGCTGTATGTGATGGGTACATGGGATAAAAAAGAGCCGATTTCAACACCCGTTGAGGGGATCGAAGACGGCTCCTTGAGTATGTTATCGATTCAGCTCGGCTAATTGTATTCACCGGCCACATAGGTAGGTAACTGTGTGGCCGGCTCAATCCAACGCTATATCAATCTAAAATTATGTGAGGGTAAAAACGCGACAAATCTTGCGTAATCAAGCCCTGATCTTCACGAATACAAATGCCTGCAGATTGGTCATCCACCAGCCAACTGCCAATCAACGTATAATTATCACCAAATTTTGGCAACGCATGGAATTGCTGAACAATCATGCCTTCTTCCCCATAAGGGCCATCAGCATTGGCAATCTCCCGACCATTTTCAATGATCTGGATATTGGCCCCTTCACGGGAGAATAGCGGTTTAACAACATAGCTATCCATGTCGGAAGGGCGTTCGTCTGCAAAATATGCTGGCAGCAGGTTTGGATGATCCGGAAACATTTTCCACAACATCGGCAGCAGGGCTTTATTGGAGATAATGCTCTTCCATGCCGGCTCCAGCCAGCGGACACCTGCGTCAGCAAGTTTGGTAGAGAACATTTCACGCAGCATAAACTCCCACGGATACAGCTTGAACAGGTTGCCGATCACTTGATCCTGCAAATCCGTAAACTGCCCTTTCTCGCCTAGCCCGATATCTTCGATAAACAGGAATTCTGTCGGGATCCCTGCTTCTGCCGCACAATCCTGCAAATATTGGATAGTGCCGCGATCTTCTTCAGTATCCTGACAGCAAGCCATATGCAGCAGGCCAAATCCGTGCTTTTCGCGCAATTGGGTAAAGCGATCAATCAGTTTTTCTTGCAGGCTGTTGAACTGATCGGCATTTGACGGCAGATTGCCCGCGTTGATCTGATCTTCCAGCCAAATCCACTGGAAAAAGGCCGATTCGTACAGCGAAGTTGGCGTATCGGCGTTGTTTTCCAGCAATTTGGGTGGATTTTTGCCATCATAGGCCAGATCTAAACGGGAATAGAGTGAAGGCTGGCTCGTTACCCATGAAGAACGGACAAATTCCCAGCAGTGTTTTGGGATTTGGAATTTAGTCAGCAGTTCTTCGCTGTTGACCACTTTTTCCACGACCTGCAAACACATTTGGTGCAACTCTGCCGTTGCATCTTCAATCTCTTCAATCTGAGCCAGCGTAAATTGGTAATAAGCCTCTTCACTCCAATAAGGCTGGTCGTACATGGTGTGAAAATTGAAGCCGTATTCTGCCGCTTTTTCGCGCCAATCCGGGCGCTCGGTAATTCCAATGCGTTTCATCGTTGATTAACCACCCATAGAGCGGGAAGATTTAGAACTTGAGCTGGCAGATGAACGCTGCATAGACGATTGCTTCGCCACAGATTCACCGAACCCGCCGCGAGTAATTGTAGACGTCGTCGCAGGTTTTGGTGCCATTGCAGTTTTTGGCACAGTCATGCTGCGGCCGCCGGCAGTGGCAGGGCCATAGCTTTTACCCGTAGCATCAACAAACTTGCCATTAGCCGGGCTGGAAGCAGATTTTGATGTAAACAGCGGTTGCGATGGTGCAGCACTGCCTCCCATCAAACGGCCCATCATATAACCTGCCATTAACGGCATCCAGAAACTGCCGCTGCTGTTTTGAGCCTGAGCCTGACCGACTCCCGCCTGAGCAGGTGCCTGTGTACATTGCTGTTCACCAAACTCAGCGACACATTCTTCACGTGAGGCATATTTTGGTGCGGTTTTCTCCGCTTCTTTCAGGGCATTGTTGTAAGCGGTTTTGCATTGCTCGCTTTGAGAAGGATTCGCCTGAGAGCACTCATCGGCATTGGTATAGAGTGACACCGTTTCATCGTTCTGTTCACAGGCTGATAGCAGGAAAGCCGCACTGATAGCAAGTGCTACAGGTGCCAGACGATAGCTGCGCCACGTTTTGCGGAAAGAATCGCGGTTTATCTCTTTTGTCCGTTTCATTGTCATAGGTGCATCCATCTTGAAGGTATCTGATTAGGATTAAGAGCGTATCCCATTCATATTACCTAATGGGAGCAGCGCTCAGGAAGCGTTAAAAAACAGCCCACACATTGGCGGGCTGCTCTTTAGTATAGCTTCTTTAATATAACGTTTTTTAATGAAAAACGATAGCTCATTAATTCAGCGAACTGATGGCGTTTTCATCTCTTTGATGAGATCACTGGCAGAGGTTGAGATTTGTGCGCCCAGCATTTTATTCAAGGCTACCAAATCGTTTTCATTTAACGTACCACGGGCTTGTTCATTCGTTAATTGTGAAATCAGATAATTATAACGTGCTTTAGATAAGTTCTGCTTAGCCTGATACAATTCGGATGTTGACTTCAGCACATCAACAATAGTACGGGTGCCTACCTGATAGCCCGCTTCCGTTGCATCCAGTGAGCTTTGGGCAGAAAGAACGGCCTGTTTGTAGGCTTCAATACTACTGATGGCACCAGAAATATTGTTGGAAGAAGAACGCACAGCTTGTATCACATTGCGGTACTTCTCTTCCAAGGCTTGGCTGGCGCTGACAAAATTATATTTTGCTTGTTCCACGTGGGAATAGGTGTTTCCGCCGTTAAATAGAGGCAGAGATAAGGATAATCCAACGGAATTACTCCCACCATAAGCATTGCTATAATTAGCACCACGGCTGTGACTATTATTGACACCCGTTTTTGCCGATAACTCCAGGGTTGGCATATAGCCAGTCTGCGACTCTTTGATTTGTTCGCGGCTTAAGTCTTGCTTTAAACGTGCTGACAGCAGGCTAAGATTGCGGGTTTCTGCTTCCTTCAGGGTATTATTGGCGGGTTCTGGTTGTTTGGTTTTGAACTGTTCAATATTCAATCCGGCCAACTGTGGATAATGCACACCGGTAATCATTCGCAGCTTTTCTAACGAATTTTCTAACTCGTTACGATCAGAGACTTCTTGCGCCAGAATAGTGTCATATGCTGAACGGGCATTTTGAACATCAGTAATAGCAGCCAGCCCCACGTTGAAGCGTTGTGTGGTTTGATCTAATTGGCGATATAACGATGCTTTATTGGCTTCGGTAAATGTCAATGCATCAATTTTTTCGAGAACGTCAAAGTAAGCTTTAGCCGTGCCCAGTATTAATTCTTGCTGGGCTGTCTGATAAGTGATATCGGCGATAGCTGCGTTTTTCTCTGCTTGGTTCAGCTTAGACCATTTTGACATATCAAAGATGGTCTGGGTTAGAGATAGGCCGGCATTTGTACTGTGGGACTCCGAATTTTCGGGAGAGCGGAAGCCTTTCTTATAATCAACACCTGCACTCAAACTCAATTGAGGCAATAAACTACTGCGCGCTATATTAATACCTTCAACAATTGAATTGCGCTTAGCTTGTGCATTAAGCAATTCAGGGTTTGTTTCTTTTGCTTGCTGATAAATCTGCAACAGATCGGCTGCGTGGCTTGAAGCACTAAAACCTACCAGATTCATAGCGATAAAAAGAGAGAGCAATTTCTTCATTTGCGTTCCTTGTTGTGCAGCTATTTTGCTTAAGTTGCCTCTGCATAAAAACGATTACAGTAGATTCTAGCAGAGAATGCCAGCAGGGTAGGGTGGCTGTTTGTGCCATATTGCCTCATTTTTCAGCTTGTTTGTACTATGACATGAATTTATTTAGATCAAAATGACAAAATACATTTTAATAATAGGAAATATTTAAAATAATCAGAGGGTTTTATGGGTAAAGAACAGGTCTCACCATTCAGTGCCACAGAACAGACGTTCACCGAGCAAACTTTTACAAAACAAGATGTTGAAATCACTTCCCGCAAGACACTCTACCGTGGTTTTTTCACCATGACGGAATATCAGTTCAAACATCGGCTGTTCCGGGGCGGATGGAGTGAAACCGTAAGCCGTGAGGTTTTTGAGCGAGGCCATGCGGGAGTTTTACTGCCTTATGATCCTGTGCGTGACGAAGTTGTTTTAATTGAACAAATTCGTATTCCAGCAATTGAAACCAGCCAAACGCCTTGGTTACTGGAAGTCATTGCCGGCATGATTGAAGAAGGTGAAGAAGCGGAACAGGTCGTTCGTCGCGAAGCGATGGAAGAAGCAGGCATCGAAATTAAGCGCTGTCAGCCGGCACTGAGTTACCTTTCCAGCCCGGGCGGCACGACAGAGCGCATGAATGTGTTTGTCGGTGAAGTGGACACTTCCACTGCTTCAGGCATTCACGGTCTGGAAGGGGAGCATGAAGATATTCGCGTCCTCGTTGTTAGCCGCGAGCAGGCATATCAGTGGGTAGAAGAGGGTGTGATTGACAATGCGGCTTCGGTTATTGCAATACAGTGGCTGGCACTGCACCATAAAAAACTTAAGAAAGAATGGTTAGGGGACAATTCCTAATTTACGCTGGAAAACGGGAAGTGTGCCCCAGTCAGCAGATCTTTTGTATGAAGACACGTTAAAATAATCCTTATGATCGACAGGAAAAGGAAACCTTTTGGAAAGCCGGCTTGAAATACCTGTGGCAGAAGGTGCCACAGCCAGAATACTGCAAATTACCGATACGCACCTTTTCGCCAATGAAAGAGATTCGTTGCTGGGAGTTAACACTTATCGCAGCTATCACGCTGTTCTGGACATGATCCTTGAACAAAATCTCGACATTGATTTAGTTGTTGCGACCGGTGATTTGGTTCAGGATCAAAGCATCAATGCCTACCAGCTTTTTGCTGAAGGAATTGCTCGCTTGCCTGCGCCTTGTGTTTGGTTACCCGGTAATCATGATTATCAGCCTGCGATGGTTGATACTTTGGCGGCTGCAGGCATTTCACCTTCCAAGCAAATATTTATCGGGCAGCATTGGCAATTGATTATGCTGGACAGCCAAGTGCAGGGTGTTCCTCATGGTGAGTTAACAGAATACCAGTTGGAGTGGATGGAAAAATGTTTGGATGAACATAGTGAACGCCATGCAATTGTCATGCTTCACCATCATCCTTTACCTTCCGGATGTACTTGGCTTGATCAACACAGTTTACGTAATGCCCCTGAATTATCAGAATATTTGAAAGGCAAAACACAGGTGAAAGGTATACTGTGTGGGCATATCCATCAGGAAGTTGACAAAATGTGGAATGATATCCGTGTGCTGGCAACGCCATCAACCTGTGTGCAATTTAAGCCGCATTGTACTAATTTTATGCTTGATACAGTGGCTCCGGGATGGCGTTACCTCGAACTGTCTGTGGCTGGCAACCAAGAAGCAGTACTGAAAACCCAAGTTCACAGGCTTAAGAGTAACGAGTTTTGCCCGGATTTAGATTCGGACGGGTATTAATGTCAACGTTACTTTATTTACATGGTTTCAACAGTTCGCCACAATCAGCAAAAGCGAATGCGCTGAAAACGTGGCTGCACCAGCAACATCCTGAAATTGATATGTTGGTGCCACAATTGCCGCCTTATCCTGAAGATACCGCTATCTTACTGGAAGAGTTGGTGATGGAACGTGCCGGTGAACACATCGGGCTGGTGGGTTCTTCCCTTGGCGGTTATCTGGCCATCTGGCTTTCCCAGTGCTTTAGTTTACCTGCCGTGGTTGTTAATCCTGCGGTACGTCCATTCGACTTGCTTCAGAATTATATTGGGGAAAACGTGAATCCCTACACCGAAGAGCGCTATACTCTCGAACAATGCCATATGCATGATCTTAAAGTGATGCACATTGACCCGCTGGAATCACCCGATCTTATCTGGTTATTGCAGCAATCAGGGGATGAAGTGCTCGATTATCGCCAAGCCGTTGCTTACCTGATGCAGTGTCGGCAAACGGTCGAATCTGGCGGGAATCATGCTTTTATCGGTTTCGAATACTATTTCCCTCAAATCATTGACTTCTTAGGGCTAACCAGTGGCAATAGTAAAAAAATTGCCAAAAATGGGTAAGTGACTGGTATTATCAACAGTATATCAATACTGATTGGCCCCTTAATAATGAAGCAACCGACAGAATTACAACATGACTCAATCTAGTTACAACGCAGAGGCCATTGAAGTCCTCAGTGGCCTAGAGCCAGTTCGTCGCCGTCCCGGTATGTATACCGATACAACCCGTCCGAACCATCTGGCACAGGAAGTGATCGATAACAGTGTGGACGAAGCTCTGGCTGGTCACGCGAAGCATATTGAAGTAATCCTTCACAGCGATCAGTCTCTGGAAGTGATAGATGATGGCCGTGGTATGCCGGTTGATATCCATCCTGAAGAAAAAGTTTCTGCTGTCGAACTGATCCTGACCCGCTTGCACGCGGGTGGAAAATTCTCGAATAAAAATTACCAGTTTTCTGGTGGCTTGCATGGTGTGGGGATCTCTGTAGTCAACGCCCTGTCCAAGCGTGTGGAAGTGACTGTCCGTCGTGACAGCCAAGTTCACCAAATTGCGTTTGAAAATGGCGAGAAAGTACAAGAACTGGATGTTATCGGCAGCTGTGGCAAACGCAACACCGGAACCAGCGTCCATTTTTGGCCGGATGAAAGCTATTTCGATATTCCCCGCTTTTCTATTACCCGTTTGACGCATTTGCTGAAAGCCAAGGCAGTACTGTGTCCGGGGGTTGAAATTGTCTTTAAGGACAAACTGAATGGCACTGAGCAGAAATGGTGCTATGCCGATGGACTGACAGATTATCTGCTGGAAGCGGTGAACGGGTTGGTCACATTGCCTCAATCGCCTTTTGTCGGCACGTTTAGCGGAGAAACTGAGGCAGTTGACTGGGCTGTGCTTTGGCTGCCTGAAGGGGGAGAACTCCTGACGGAAAGCTACGTGAACCTGATCCCGACCGTGCAGGGCGGAACTCATGTCAACGGTCTGCGTCAGGGGTTACTGGATGCGATGCGTGAATTCTGTGAATTCCGCAACCTGTTGCCACGTGGCGTCAAACTCTCTGCCGACGATATCTGGGATCGCTGTGCTTACGTGTTATCCCTTAAAATGCAGGATCCACAATTTGCCGGGCAGACCAAAGAGCGTCTGTCATCGCGCCAATCTGCGGCCTTTGTTTCCGGTGTGGTAAAAGATGCATTCAGTCTGTGGCTGAATCAACACACTCAGGATGCGGAACAGCTTGCTGAAATGGCAATTGCCAGCGCCCAGCGCAGAATGCGTGCGGCAAAAAAAGTGGTACGTAAAAAGCTGACCAATGGGCCAGCGCTGCCGGGCAAATTAGCAGACTGTACAGCACAAGATCTGAATATTACTGAACTGTTTTTGGTGGAAGGGGATTCTGCGGGCGGTTCAGCGAAGCAGGCCCGCGACCGTGAATTCCAGGCGATCATGCCGCTGCGCGGGAAAATTTTGAATACGTGGGAAGTCTCTTCGGATGAAGTGCTGGCTTCGCAGGAAGTGCACGATATTTCCGTTGCGATTGGCATCGATCCTGACAGTGAAGACCTCAGCCAGCTTCGTTACGGTAAAGTTTGCATACTGGCGGATGCGGATTCCGATGGCTTGCATATTGCAACGTTGCTGTGCGCCCTGTTTGTCCGTCACTTCCCGACACTGGTGAAACGCGGGCATGTCTATATGGCGATGCCGCCGCTGTATCGCATTGATCTCGGCAAAGAAGTGCATTATGCGCTGGATGAAGGGGAAAAGAGCGCCATACTGGATCGTTTAAGCCGCAAGCGTGGCAAACCTAATGTCCAACGCTTTAAAGGATTGGGTGAAATGAATCCCATGCAGTTGCGTGAAACCACATTAGACCCCAATACGCGCCGTCTGGTGCAATTGACTATCGATGATGAAAATTATCAAGAAACGTTTGCTGTCATGGATATGCTTCTGGCGAAGAAACGCTCAGAAGATCGCCGGAATTGGCTGCAAGAAAAAGGTGATTCGATTGATATTGAAGTTTAGCGGAAACGCCGTAAATTCCCGCCCGGCAGGGTGGGAGTAATCACCGTACGGTAGTCAAAACAGGATCCTGAGGAAATAAATACATGAGTGAGATAACTCACGATGGTGTGGAGCGCCAGTCGCTTCACACGTTCACTGAAAACGCCTATTTGAATTACTCCATGTACGTCATCATGGACAGGGCGCTGCCTTTTATCGGTGATGGTTTAAAACCCGTTCAGCGCCGCATTGTCTATGCGATGTCAGAGCTGGGGCTGAATAACAGCGCCAAATTTAAAAAATCTGCCCGTACAGTGGGTGACGTGCTCGGTAAATACCATCCGCATGGCGATGGCGCTTGTTATGAAGCGATGGTTTTAATGGCACAGCCTTTCTCATACCGCTATCCGCTGGTGGATGGTCAGGGTAACTGGGGTGCCCCGGATGATCCGAAATCCTTCGCCGCGATGCGTTATACCGAATCCCGCCTGTCCAAATATGCAGAGTTGCTGCTGAGTGAATTGGGGCAAGGTACAGTGGATTGGGTGCCAAACTTTGATGGCACTTTGCAGGAGCCGAAAATGCTGCCTGCTCGCTTGCCCAATATTTTACTCAATGGCACCACCGGCATCGCCGTGGGGATGGCAACTGACATTCCGCCGCATAACTCCCGTGAAGTGGCGAATGCATTGATTGCGATGCTGGATAAACCGGAACTGTCGCTTGATGAGGCGATGGAATATATCAAAGGGCCGGATTACCCAACAGAAGCTGAGATAATCACGCCAAAGGAAGATATCCGCAAAATCTACAAAAGCGGCCGTGGCTCAGTGCGCATGCGGGCAGTGTGGTCGAAAGAAGAGGGCAACGTCATTATTACTGCCCTGCCACATCAAGTCTCCGGCGCGAAAATCTTGGAGCAAATCGCCAGCCAAATGCGGGCGAAAAAATTGCCAATGGTTGAGGATCTGCGTGATGAGTCCGATCACGAAAATCCGACACGTTTGGTGATTGTTCCACGCACCAATCGTGTGGATGTTGAACAAGTGATGAATCACCTGTTTGCGACCACCGATCTGGAAAAAAGCTATCGCATTAACCTTAATATGATCGGCTTGGATAATCGCCCGGCAGTTAAAGGCCTGGTTGAAATCCTTAGCGAGTGGCTGGTTTACCGTCGTGAAACCGTGCGTAAGCGATTGAATCACCGTCTGGAAAAAGTGCTTAAGCGCTTGCACATTCTGGAAGGTTTGCTGGTGGCGTATCTCAACATTGACGAAGTGATCCATATTATTCGCAATGAAGATGAACCCAAGGCCGTATTGATGTCGCGTTTCGGATTAACAGAAACGCAGGCCGAAGCCATTCTGGAATTGAAATTACGTCACTTGGCGAAGCTGGAAGAAGTTAAAATCCGTGGCGAGCAGGACGAGCTGGCAAAAGAGCGCGACAAGCTACAGTCAATCTTGGGTTCAGAACGAAAATTAAATACGCTGCTGAAAAAAGAAATTATTGCGGATGCCGAAAGCTATGGTGATGAACGTCGCTCCCCACTGAAAGAGCGCACGGAAGCAAAAGCCATGAGCGATCATGATATTTTGCCATCAGAACCAATTACGGTTGTGATGTCAGAAATGGGGTGGATACGCAGCGCGAAAGGGCATGAAATCGATCCGGCTGGTTTGAATTACAAGTCCGGAGATAACTACCGCAGTGCGGCACGTGGCAAAAGTAACCAGCCTGTGGTCTTTATTGATTCGACCGGGCGCAGTTACTCGGTAGACCCACTGGATTTGCCATCAGCCAGAGGGCAGGGCGAACCGCTGACGGGTAAATTGGCATTGCCGGCCGGGGCATCGGTTGAACACCTTTTGATGGCAAAAGAAGATCAAAAATTCTTGATGGCATCTGATGCGGGTTATGGCTTTATTTGTACTTTCAGTGATCTCATTGCCAAAAACCGTGCAGGTAAGGCATTGATTACTTTGCCTGAAAATGCCAAAGTCATGCAGCCGCTGGAGATCAACAATGAACAGGATGACATGCTATTGGCGATCACCAAAGCCGGTCGCTTGTTGATGTTCCCGGTAGCTGATCTGCCACAGCTTTCAAAAGGCAAAGGTAATAAAATTGTCTCCATTACTGCAGCCCAGGCAGCGTCAGGGGAGGATATGCTGAGCTGGTTGCTGATCCTGCCTCCACAGTCTTCGATCACGCTTTACTTCGGCAAGCGTAAGTTACTGCTTCGCCCAGAAGACTTGCAGAAATTCAGGGCGGAACGCGGCAGGAAAGGAACTTCTCTGCCACGTGGTCTACAGCGTGTTGAACGCGTCGAAGTGGATACACCCAAACCATAAAATAAATTGAGGCAACCGCTATACCCATCGAGTTTCAAAATGCAGCACAATCAACAAGGCTGTCACTTGAGAACTCATGGAATTAAATTATAACTCGGGCCAGCTTGATACTGGCCTGCTTTGCAAGAGGCAACCATGCTCGCGATCATTCGTGGAATTATTGTTATTCTTTTTACTATTCTGGTCTTTCTCTTCGGTGGTATTTACTGCTTATTCAGCCCACGCAATCCACGCCATGTGATGACTTTTGGGCACGCGTTTGGCAAATTGCACAAAATATTCGGCATTAAGCTGGTGGAACGCATTCCTGCCGATGCCCGTCAGTACGGCCCCAGTATTTATATCGGCAATCACCAAAATAATTTCGACATGATTACTATGTCGAATGCGGTGCAGCCGCGTACCGTGACCGTTGGCAAAAAAAGCTTGGTATTTATTCCCTTTTTTGGCCAGCTTTATTGGGTGACAGGCAATATTCTGATTGATAGAAATAACCGGACAAAAGCACACGGTACAATTGCACAGGTTGTTGAACAGATCAAAAAACACCAGATTTCAGTCTGGATGTTCCCTGAAGGAACTCGCAGCCGGGGCCGTGGTTTGCTGCCATTCAAAACCGGTGCTTTCCATGCGGCGATTACGGCAGGTGTGCCAATCGTACCTGTTTGTGTTTCTACCACACACGGCAATATAAAACTTAACCGCTGGAATAACGGCACGGTGATTGTTGAAATGCTGCCACCGATTGATACGACAAAGTACTCCAAAGAGCAGGTTCGTGAACTGGCAGAACATTGCCGGCAACTGATGCAGAACAAGATCGAAGAGTTAGATAAAGAAGTTATCGAACTGAATAAGCAAAAATAATTAAACTGTAGGATTACTGTATAGAATCATGATAATTGTGCAAGCCAGCATCAAACTGGCCTGCTTTACAAGAGGCAACTATGCTCGCGATCACTCGTGGAATTATTGTTATTTTGTTTACGATTCTGGTCTTTATCATCGGCGGTATTTACTGCCTATTCAGCCCACGCAACCCACGTCATGTGATGACTTTTGGCCGCACATTTGGCAAATTGCGCAAGTTATTCGGCATTAAGGTATTGGAACGCATTCCTGCCGACGCCTGTCAGTACGGCCCCAGCATTTATATCGGCAACCACCAAAATAATTTCGACATGATTATAATGTCAAATGCAGTGCAACCGCGTACCGTGACCGTTGGCAAAAAAAGCTTGGTATTTATTCCCTTTTTTGGCCAGCTTTATTGGGTGACAGGTAATATTCTGATTGATAGAAATAACCGGACAAAAGCGCACGGTACAATTGCACAGGTTGTTGAACAGATCAAAAAACACCGGGTTTCAGTCTGGATGTTCCCCGAAGGAAACCGCAGCCGGGGCCGTGGCTTGCTGCCGTTCAAAACCGGGGCTTTCCATGCGGCGATTACAGCAGGCGTGCCTATTGTGCCTGTTTGTGCTTCTTCAACGCACGGCAATATAAAACTTAACCGCTGGAATAACGGCACGGTGATTGTTGAAATGCTGCCGCCGATTGATACGACAAAGTACACCAAAGCGCAGGTTCGTGAATTGGCAGAGCATTGCCGGCAACTGATGCAGAATAAAATAGAAGAATTGGATAAAGAAGTTAGCGAACTGAATAAGCAAAAATAATTGAATGGCGCCCAAGTGACGAAAATCGTCAGACATTTTCAGCTAAGTTAAAGCAAAAACGAAAAGACCTGAATCCGGTAAGAATACCGGATTCAGGCCAGTTAACAATGATAGCGGTTTATGGCCTTTACTGATTTAGCCGGCCTCGTGTCAATCAAGGACGAACAGCAGTCACTTCAATCTCAACACGCCATGCCGGATTAGCCAGTTTTGCTACCTGAACAGTCGTGCGGGCCGGAAGTTTGTCGGTGTTCTTTTCATTGAAAAACTTGGAATAACCAGCCATAAAACCTTTGAAATCCATATTGCCGTTGGTTTCATTGCCGCCGACTAAAAACACCTGCATTTTGACGACATTTTTCATTTCCAGCCCGATTTTACCCAGATGACTTTGGATCTGCGTTAGCACGTTAACGGTTTGTGTCTCGGTATCACCATACGAAGCCAAAACACCTTCAGGCGCATCTTTCGCGATTTTCGTCGGGACTTTCCCGCTGAGGAAAATAATGGATTTGTTACTGCTGACCTCCACAGACTCAGCGATCGGCATCCCTTCCAGCTTGTGGTAACGAATACCTTCAGCGTTGGCAACACCCCAGACAAATGGAATTACTAACAACATGTTTTTTAAGCGCATAATCATCCTCTATTTACGAATTGAAACGCGAGAGACTGAATGGCGTCGGGTCAATAATTGGCTTTTTGCCCATGACGATATCCGCTGTCATTTCTGAAGCTGCGGGCCCTTCCGTCATACCCCAAATCGATGCAGTGTTAATGACAAGCCCCGGGTATTCCTTCACTTCCGAAATGATTGGATCCTCGTCCGGAGCCGGGCTGACTATCGCCCCCCAGCGCTCGACAACTTTAGAATTTTCGAACACGGGAAATTCAGCTTTCATCAGATCAAATACCGTATCCAAGTGCACATTGCTTTGCGTTGCCGTCACAGTACGATAAGTTTCAAATGGCGAGATTTCATCCAATTTCCAGTGAGTAGGCATTTTGAAAGAATTGGGTAGATCTTTACCTAGCGAGAAATAGAGTGGCAGCTCGTCACCACTCAGCAAATGAGCGAACTTAGACCCCAGCAGGAAACTGTCTTTCACGATGGAACTGGTGAAGATTCTCGGCGCAACGGCATAGGTGCCGTCTGCTTGTTCGCGGAAATGAATACCGGTCGGCAGATGAACGTTGCCACGAGGTGCGCCGGGTACGCCGGAAACACGTTGTTGTGACAGGTAGACATCCAGTGTTGGAATATCTACGCCAAGGTTGCCCATGAAGAGCCTCGACCAAATACCCGTTGCCAGCACAACGGAGGATGTTTTGACGCTCCCCCTTTCAGTTACAACGTCAGACACTTTCCCACCAGATGTTTCGATACCACGCACGGCGCAGTGGGTGAAAATTTTGACGCCGATCTCCATGGCATACTTCGCCAAAACAGGCACGCCGGTTTCGGGATCTACGCTGCCGGCATCCTCTTCAAAACCGGCAATTTTCCACGGCGTTTTCGCGTCGACCAGACGTTTAGCCAGCTCATTGCCTTCAATAAATCGGGTTTCTAAAGGCGTGCCGAAATCATCATAATGTTGGGCGGCTTTGACCCACGCGATAGCATTCGCCAGATCTTCTTCACTCGACGGGACTTCAACGCGCCCCTGCGTTCGGTAGCTGGTATCAGCGCCGATCTTTTCATTCATTCCACGCCACAGTATTTTGCCATAGTGGTGCATCGGGAAGACTTCAGGCGATGTTTTGTAGCTGATGATTTGGCTATAAGCACGACCAGACTGCTCTCCTGCAATGTCACCCTTTTCAAACAGAGTAACGCTCATACCTCTTTCTGCGAGATTAATCGCTGTCAGAACACCTTGGATACCACCGCCAACAATGACGACATCAGATTCTTTAGGCAGTTCTCCAACTGTACCATTCACTGGTAATGCTCTGGATTTGCTAACAATAAACGTACCCTCACGACGAATCATCGGAACTAAAACCGAAGCCCCACCTGCTAATACGCCAGCAGCACCAAGCCCTAACAGCAATTTTCTCCGAGAGATCTGCATATTCACCTCTACTCCCCTTGAATCGGGGGTTAGTCATATATGGAACCACTCTTATTACTTTAGAGAGGCTAAAGTGTTATTTATTGAGTAGTGTGTACTAAATTTTGATACTCACTACTGCTCAAGGCATATTTGGCATTTTTTGCTACTTTTTCCCATAAACAACAAACAGTTATTTATCGCCAAGATAACCTGCATTTTGACTTAGTGGATTCGACGGGGAGGCAGGGAGAACGATAGTAAGTTAAGGAAAGTAACTAACTAACCCGATTATCGGAGAGGTCACAAAAAAGGAGAGGAAAAAGTGTTCCTGTCACTTTGGTCACATTATCCGTTTTGTTAAGTAACCTTCAGTTATTGTCAGAATATTACAGTAGAAGAACGCTCCCCATTTGCAGGGCATTCGTTGGGAGAGTTTGGCGTTGAATATGTCCTATACTCGTCGTACTTCAAGATGTATTTATGTTCTCCCCGAGGCGCAGGGAAAACATAAGCGGCCTCCTGCAATTTGAAGCTAATTGCGTATATGACTTAAAGTCAGGAATATAATGTGTACGGGATAAATTATAAATTTAAGATAGTTTTAGAATTTATCTCACATTCGAGATATGATTGCGCCTAATAAATTACCGTTTTTATTAAACGCAATCGATAGAATATTAAACCCCGATAGCCACTATCGAGGGTTCCATCCCAGTAATTATTTGAATTATGCAGTCATTGTGTAGTGTTTGCGTCTAGACTGGCAATCATTGGTGTTGCTGTTTTTGTCTTTTGTCGTGAATATTATCCCTGCTGTGGAGAATGTATGTCACTGAGTCGGCGCCAGTTTATTCAGGCATCTGGTTTGGCAATGTGTTTAGGGGCAATTCCTTTTGCGGTTCGGGCTAATAAAAGCCAACAAACCAAGTTACCCGTTCCTCCCTTATTGGAATCCCGAGGTGGGCGACCACTGTTTTTATCTATACAAAAAGCCCATTGGTCATTCAATGGCCAAAATAAAGCCCGGGTTTGGGGCATCAATGGACATTATCTGGGGCCAACTATTCGGGTTCGCCGGGGAGATGATGTCAAACTGATATATAACAATCGCCTGTCTGAAGATGTTGCCATGACAGTGGGTGGTTTACTGGTGCCCGGAACCTTGATGGGCGGATCATCACGCCTAATGTCGCCGGGAGAAAACTGGTCACCTGTTATCCCAATCGATCAACCCGCAACAACTTGCTGGTATCACGCCAATACGCCAAATCGCATGGCACAGCATGTTTATGCGGGGCTGGCAGGTATGTGGCTGGTGGAAGATGAAAACAGCCGCAGCTTGCCTTTGCCGAAAAATTATGGGGTCGATGATTTTCCTGTCATTTTGCAGGACAAGCGATTGGATAATTTTGGCGTACCGGAATATAACCCTCCTGCCAATCAAGGTTTTTTGGGGAACACGTTGGTTGTGAATGGCGTTGAAAACCCTTTTGTTGAAGTCGCCAGAGGTTGGGTTCGATTGCGTTTACTCAATGCTTCCAATGCTCGTCGCTATCAGTTGCAACTCAGTGACGGGCGGCCATTTTATATGGTCGGGACTGACCAAGGCTTACTGCCTGCGCCGGTGGCTGTACAGCAATTGCCGCTGGCACCGGGAGAGCGCCGTGAGGTTTTGGTTGATATGTCCAAAGTGGAAAGTGTTACGATTACGGCGGGAGAATCAGCCAGTGTCATGGATCGCCTGAAAGGGTTGTTTGAGCCCTCGACCAAATTATTGTCAGCAACGGTTCTGACGTTGAAGGCTTCTGGTTTACTGCCTTTAGTAACGGATCAATTACCGGCTCAGTTGGTGGCTGATAATCCACAAATCAGCTCTTCTATTCGGAGTCGTCAGCTTTCACTGGGGGATGCTTCGCAAGGTATCAATGGCACATTGCTGAATGACAATCGGATAGACATCACCAGCCAGCAAGGGGCGTGGGAGCGCTGGATCATCACAACATCAGTTCCTCAGCCTTTCCATATTGAAGGGGTAAGATTCAAGGTGATTAGCCTGAATGGAAATCGCCCGGAACCTCAGGATTATGGCTGGAAAGATACCATCTGGATCGAAGAGCGGGCTGAATTATTAGTGAATATGATGCAACCATCTTATGATCATTTCCCTTTCATGTACTACAGTCAGATATTAGAGATGGCAGATCGTGGCGTTGCCGGGCAGTTACTTATCAACCCAGCAGGCCTTTATGATACTCAGCAAATAAGATAAAGCTGTTGTTCAGAATATTGTAAGTTGAATAACGAATTGATAAACAATGGATTGTTTAACAATTCATGCACAAATTAATTATTTGTTCTGAATAAATGACTAATCTTATCGACTGAGAGTTGCCCTTTCCGTATAGTGTCAAATTTTCATACTACTTGCCCGTAAGGTGATTTAATGAATATCAGCTTGATTGCTGCGATGGCTATGGATCGAGTTATTGGTATGGAAAACGCCATGCCGTGGACTCTGCCAGGTGATTTAGCCTGGTTTAAACGTAATACACTCGGAAAGCCAGTTATCATGGGGCGAGTTACTTATGAGTCAATTGGCCGACCTTTGCCGGGGCGACTGAATATCGTAATCAGTAGTCAACCAGCAGGTGATGAACAGGTCACTTGGGTCAACACCATTGAAGCGGCTCTGGCGGCAGCCGGGGACGTTGAAGAAATTATGGTGATGGGAGGGGGAAAAATTTATGAACAGTTTATTCCTCTGGCCAACCGGATGTATCTGACTCACATTGATGCAGAAGTTATTGGTGATACCCATTTCCCTGATTATGAGCCTGATGAGTGGAATTCTGTTTTTACTGAATATCATGATGCCGATGAAAACAATTCACACGGCTACTGTTTTGAGATCTTAGAACGTCGGGAGTGATTCGGATACTACGATTCGGATACGACATCACTACGGAGTGTTATAATTCACTCCGTAGTTATTGAGCAGGCGTTATTACACAAAGGCTGTTGATCAAAAGCCATTGCTCAGGATTTCTTGAGCAGTGATGGCTGACGAAAATACTGCTTATCTTCCCACCGCAGCATTGTTAATTCATTTCCCCAGCAGCAACCCGTGTCTAAAGCATAAATGCCAGTGGGTGTTCCCTGACCTTCCAGAGCAGCCCAGTGACCAAACGCGATGGCGTAATCTTCGGGGATCTTGCGTGGCAAGTCGAACCAGGGTTTCAGAGGGGCGGGGGCTTTTTCGGGTTTTGACTTACAGATCATATCCAACTGACCATTTGGGAAACAATAACGCATGCGGGTCAGAGCATTGGTACTGTAACGCAAACGCGCGAGCCCGCTTAATTCGGGTGACCAATTATTCGGCATATCCCCATACATTTCATCGAGAAACAGGGGGTAACTGTCACTGGAAAGGATGTTTTCCACTTCGTGGGCACACATTCTGGCTGTTTCCAAATCCCATTGTGGTGTCAGCCCTGCATGCGCCATGACCAGTTTCAAATCGTCATCTATCTGCAACATCGGCTGTTTTCTCAGCCAATTTATCAATTCATCAATATCGGGTGCTGCGAGTAATTCATCTAATAAGTCTTTTGGCTTATTACGGCTGATTTTTGCGTAAACCGCCAGCAGATGTAAATCATGGTTTCCCAGTACCAGTTTAACTGCGGAACCAAGTTGTTTGACGTGGCGAAGCACAGCCAGTGAATCAGGGCCACGGGCAACCAGATCACCCGTTAACCACAATGTATCTTCGTCAGGATGAAAATCGACTTGCTCTAATAAGGCGAGAAATTCACGATAACAGCCGTGAATATCGCCGATAAGATAAGTAGCCATAAGTTAGTTTATCAGTGTTGGAATAGCGAGCCGGAATACGGGAATGGCAACACGAAACGGGCGGCCATCATGATCAATCATTTCATAGTGGCCTTCCATTGTACCTAAAGGCGTTTCCAAAATTGCCCCACTGCTATAGCGGTATTCTGATCCGGGCGGGATCAAAGGTTGCTTTCCCACAACCCCTTCCCCCTGAACCTCTGTTTGATGACCATCACTGTTGGTTATGCGCCAGTAACGGCTAATGAGCTGTACGGGAGAATGCCCAAGATTACGAATTGATATAGTATAAGCAAACACAAAACGTTGTTGTTCCGGCTGTGATTGGTTTTCTACATAAGTACTTTGTACTTGAATATTAATTCTTGGTTCGTTGAGCATGGTAGCCTCCTGTTGCTGTTACGGCGTTTATTGGTTTCCGGCAACGTTAGGTTGTGATGATAGCCAATTTGCCATTTTACAGTATTGCTCGACAGAGATATTTTCAGCCCGAGTGCTTGGTTCAATGCCCAATTCCAATAACTGTTCAACGGAAAAAATATTCCCGAGACTATTGCGGATAGTTTTCCGGCGTTGGTTAAATGCCTGGGTTGTAATGCGGGCTAACACACGAATGTCATGAACCGGGTTAGGTATCACTTTGTGTGGGATCAGGCGCACAATGGCCGAATCCACTTTTGGCGCTGGTGTAAATGCTGTCGGTGGCACTTCCAGAATCGGAATGACATGACAATAGTACTGCGCCATTACGGTCAAGCGCCCGTATGCTTTGCTGCCCGGCCCCGCGACAAGACGATTAACGACTTCTTTTTGCAGCATAAAGTTCATGTCTGCGATAGCATCAGTATAGCTGAAAAGATGGAACATCAGCGGGGTAGAGATGTTATAAGGTAAATTACCAAATACCCGCAGCGGTTGCCCGAGCTCTTTGGCAATCTGGCCAAAATCAACCGTCATTGCATCTTGCTGAATAATTGTCAGCTTATCTTTCAGTTTTGGATGGACATGCAGACGAGCCGCTAAATCACGGTCAAGTTCTACGACCGTCATTTTATCCATGCGCTCACCAACAGGTTCAGTCAGTGCACCCAGACCCGGGCCGATTTCCACAACGGCTTGACCCGCTTGTGGGTTCATCGCATCGACAATGCTATCAATAATAAATTGATCGGTTAAAAAGTTTTGCCCGAAGCGTTTACGGGCGTGGTGCCCTTGATGGACTTTATTATTCATTACTGTTTTGTATCATTTTAATTGCTAGATTTAATGCGGTAATAAAACTACCCACATCAGCTTGACCTGTCCCCGCCAGCTCTAATGCTGTGCCATGATCGACAGAAGTTCGGATAAATGGCAGGCCGAGAGTGATATTCACCGCTCTGCCAAAACCCTGGTATTTTAGCACGGGTAGCCCTTGATCGTGATACATTGAAAGCACCGCATCAGCATTATCCAAATATTTGGGCTGGAACAGTGTATCCGCAGGCAATGGCCCTTCCAGCCACATACCTTCTGCTCTCAGGCTATCCAAGACAGGGATGATCACATCAATTTCTTCATGCCCCATATGCCCGCCTTCTCCGGCATGGGGATTCAGGCCACAGACATAAATATGGGGGCGGGGAATACCAAACTTGGTTTTTAAATCATGATTGAGGATCGTGACAACTTCCCGCAAAGAATCAAACGTGATTGCTTTGGGAACATCCAAGATAGGCAGATGTGTTGTTGCCAGTGCGACCCGCAACTCTTCTGTTGCCAGCATCATGACGACTTTTGAGCTCTGGCTGTGATCAGCAAAAAACTCAGTGTGCCCGGTAAAAGGAATGCCAGCCTCATTGATGATCCCTTTATGTACAGGGCCTGTGACCAGAGCGGAAAACTCCCCATTCAAGCAACCATCGCAAGCTTTAGTCAGCGTTTCCGTGACATAAATACCATTTTCTCGGTTCAATTCACCTGCAATGGTGGGAGATTGGAGATAGACAGGCAGAATGGTCAGCGTTCCGGCAGCCTGAGAGGATGAAATATGCTCAGGGGAATAAAGTTGTAGTTGTAAGGGTAAGTTCAGTTGTTTGGCTCGCGAAAGCATCAAATCGGGATCAGCACAAACAACCAGTTGGATAGGCCACTCTTTTTGGGCGAGGGCAATAACTAAATCAGGGCCAACCCCGGCTGGTTCGCCGGGGGTGATAACGATAGGTTTATTGTTTTGCATTGCTGCCATCTAAAATTTTCACATACGCGGAGGCGCGTAATTCCTGCATCCAGTTTTGTGCTTCTTCATTGAATTTGCGGTTGAATAGCAGACGGTAAGCACGATCTTTTTCTGCCTCATTAGTTCTATCAACTTTGCGCGTATCAATAAGTTGAATTAAATGCCAGCCAAAAGAAGAGTGAACTGGCTGACTAATCTCACCTTTTTTCAACTTCATCAGCGCATCACGGAAAGCCGGGTCATAAGCGCTTGGCAAATTCCAGCCCAATTCTCCGCCACGCATGGCTGAGCCGGGATCGTCAGAATACTCTTTTGCCGCTTTTTCAAATGTGGTTTTGCCGCTTAAGATCTCTTCTCTGAGTTGCATCAGCTCATTGCGGGCCAACTCATCGTCCATAACGGGAGTGGTTTTCAGCAGGATATGACGGGCATCCACTTCGGTAACCGAAGTCGAAGCACGGCCGCCACGGATATCGTTGACTTTGAGGATGTGGAAACCGACACCGGAACGGATTGGGCCAATAATCTGCCCCTTGTGGGCGGATTGAAGCTGTTCAGCAAACAGAGATGGCATTTCCTGTAGCTTGTTCCAGCCCATGTTGCCCCCTTTCAGGGCTTGGGTATCACCAGAATAAGCGATAGCCAGTTTACCGAAGTCTGCACCATTTTTAAGTTCAGACAAAATCTTCTTCACCGTCGCCTCAGATTTTTCAACCTGCTCTTGGCTTGGGTTTTCTGGCAGAGGTATCAAGATATGGCTGATATTGAAATCCGTATCCATATTGCTCTGGCTACTAATCTGCTTGGCCAGTGAATCAACTTCCTGCGGCAGAATAGAAATGCGGCGGCGGACTTCATTATTGCGTACTTCCGCAATCATCATTTCTTTGCGAATTTGATTGCGGTAGCTATCAAAACTAATGCCATCTGTAGCTAGATTCTGTTTCAACTGAGCAATAGACATTTGGTTTTGAGCTGCAATATCCGTAATCGCAGATTCTACGGCTTGATCCGGAATAGTAATCTGCATTTGTTTTGCCATTTGCAGGATTATGTCATCTGTAATCAGGCGCTCAAGGATCTGGTGACGTAACGTTGCCTCATCCGGCATTTGCTGCCCTGCATGTTTTGCATTGAGTTTAACGGATTGTAAGAGGCTTCTGACGTCGCTTTCCAGTATGACATCATTGTTCACAACAGCTGCGACCTTGTTGAGTTCTTGTGGTGCTGCCGTGGCAACAGAACTTACTGAAAACATCAATCCGAGAATGAGCGATCTCCAGTTCTTCATACATTTCCCATCATTATTAATCCCGCTTTGGCGGAGTTAGTGTGTTTATCCCCTTCGTCTTTCAAGCTGCCTCGTTGTTGGCTGTGCTCATTCACCCCAGTCACATAGTTATCTATGCTCCCGGGGATTATGGAAGGCTCTTGCCTCTCGCCAGGGGCCAGCCTTTGGCTGTTCAAATTCGTTCCCGACGAATTTGTCATGCCCTTGCTGCCGCGACGCAACTTGAAATCCATTGGGTATACATTGTGTTTGTCGATATCAGAATGCACGTTGGTATGGAAGAATACCTTGCTGCAACATTTTCTGGCTACCCAAACTATGATTGTTACTTAAGCCACGAAGTTCAACATTGAATGACCATTTATTGTCATATTGGCTGGTGCCAAATCTCCAGTTGTCTATCTTACGCTCATAGCCCACATTGACCGCCCAGCAGCAGGTATTGTATTGCACCCCGACCATTTGGTTTGCCGGTTGCTTCTCCTTGGTATCGTAGTAATACGCGCCGACGAACGCCCAGCGATCCGATAAAGGCCAGCTGGCAACCATACCGATTTGAGAAATACCTTGTTGATAAGCGGGCAGCGTCCCGAGTGTGGACTGAATATAATCACGGTCAACAAAACGGTAATTTAATTGCACCAAGTGATCAGCATCACGACGGTATTCCAATATTGCATTGCCCATTGTTACGCTGTTCAGACGGTTATTATATTGTAACCCGCCCTTAAGCCCCCAGGGGCCATTGATTCTCCAATATGCATCCCCGGCCCAAGTGGTGGGGCCTGTGCCTTTTTTGTTGCGGATCAGATCCCTGCCAGCTGGATTGGGGCCATTTTCTCCGACACGCGGTGGCTCAAAGTAGTAGATTTGACCTATGGAAAGGTTAAAACGTTCAACTAATTCTTCATCATAAATTCGGGTTGTTATGCCTGAAGTAAATTGGTTGGCAGAAGAAATACGATCCAATCCACTATAGAAGCGATCACGGAACAACCCGGTATAGTTTGTCTGCAGCAACGATGAATCAAAGTTATTAATGTTATCTTGATTCTTATAGGGAACATAAAGATATTGAACGCGAGGTTCCAGCGTCTGGGTATAATCTTTATTCAGGTACATGGCACGTTCAAACACCATGGTTGCGTCTGATTTGAATACAGGGAGAACACGGTTGACGGATTTCTCCAGCGCTGAATCTTTCCTTTTTACCTCAGCAGAAACATCCTGCTCATAATGGGTCGCCATCAATTTAAGTTCATTATTGATGCTGGCCCAACCATTGGAGAGAGGCAGGTTAACGGAAGGCTCCAGATGCCAGCGGGTTGCATCTGGATACTTGTTACTTACACTGGTGAATTTGGCTATCTGGGCATAAGTATGGAAATCAAATGGCCCCAAATCATTTTTATAGTAGTTGAGATCCAACTGAGGTGTCGCCCGGTATGCTTTCTTGGTGTCGCTTGCTGTAAAAATCTGGAACTGCTTGGTAGATAACGTCGCATCCCAGTTTTGTTGCGCATAGCCGAGGCTGAATTTTTGGCTGGCGTAGCCATCAGTACTGGAACCATACTGTGAAGTAAAATCATTGAAATAATACGGATCACTGACTTTGGTATAGTCAATGCTGAAACGCCAGACCTGATCCATCACACCGCTGTGGTTCCAATTGAATAACCAGCGGTTATCACTATCCCGTTCTGAACCGATATTAAGTTTTTTGCCATCGGCATACAGGCGGTCATGACCAATCCAGTCCAGCGCAATGGTGCCCGCACCTGCCTTGGTTAAATAACGGAATTCATTATCCAGTTTCAAACCGCGCTTGGTAATCAGGTGCGGCGTAATCGTGGCATCATAGTTCGGCGCGATATTCCAGTAATAAGGCAACTGGAATTGGAAGCCATCTTTATTGGAGAAGCTGGCATTGGGGAGCAAGAAACCAGAACGGCGTTTATCGCCAATGGGCAACTGCAAGTATGGGCTATAAAATACGGGCACATTGGCAATCCGGAAACGGGCGTTCCAGATTTCCGCCACTTCTTCTTTACGGTCGAGGATGACTTCGGAACCCACAACACTCCAGCTATCATTACCCGGCAAACAAGACGTGAAGATCCCATTATTCAAAATGGTATAGCGGTTCTCATCGCGCAGCATCATTTTATCTGCGCTGCCGCGTCCTTGGCGGCCAACCATCTGATAGTTGCCTTTTTCCACATCCGCGTCTTTATTATTCAGATTAGCCCAGGCACGTGGCCCTTTTAAAATAATTTGGGGATCATCATAACTGACATTACCTGTTGCGGTAACGGTACGAATGGGTTCTTTATCTTCTGATTGTTCGAGCCGTACTTTATCGGCGGTCAGCGTTTTATTGCCCTGCTGGATATCAACATTGCCAACGAACTCAACCGCGCTGGGATATTCCCCGTGAGTATCATCGGATTTAATGTTAATGGGCATATTGTTGGGATCACCTGTGATAATGGGCTTATCGTAAACAGGGATACCTAGCATACATTGTGCAGAAAGGTCAGCATGTGCCTGCTGACTGTAAAGTGCTGCCCATACCATTGTGGCCAGCAGAGTGGGATAACATTTATTCATAGATGTTTATGTGGTTCCGTCATCAGTGGCATCGTGCCGGCAAACGCTCAGAGACTAACGTAATTGAGATATAGGTACCAGCGTAAAGTTTAACTTTGCTAATCTTGCTGTTAGGCACAGAGCTTAATGAATAGTATGATAATGCAAAATTGCGCTCAGGGCATTGGGGAATTGAAGACTATATGCAGTATTGGGGAAAATTATTTGGATTAATATTTGGTATTGCATCCGGAGCTGGGTTCTGGGGGATTGTGATTGGCGTGTTGCTTGGCCATTTACTTGACAAAGTCAGGGCGCGAAATCAACGTGTTGACGAGAAAACGAAAGGCCCAACCCGGCAGGCACTTTTTTTTCGCAGTACTTTTCAAGTATTGGGGCATTTGACCAAAGCAAAAGGCCGGGTAACAGAAACGGACATTCAGCTTGCCTCGCAGTTGATGGACAGAATGCAACTGCATGGTGAAGCCCGTTTATCTGCCCAACGGGCATTTCGTGAAGGCAAACAACCAGAGTTTCCCCTGCGCGAAACATTACGGAAATTAAGGCGTGCCTGCTTCGGCCGTTTTGATCTTATCCGCATGTTTCTGGAAATCCAGTTACAGGCCGCCTTCGCAGATGGTGAACTCCATCCCAATGAAAGAACAGTTCTCTTTGTCATTGCCGAAGAACTGGGGATTTCCCGCGTCCAATTCGAACAATTTCTTGCCATGATGGAAGGCGGCCGTCATTTTGACGGGCATCAATCCGGCGGGCATTACCAACAGCGCGGAAGCTACCAAGGTTATGGGCAGCCGCGTGCAACATTGGCAGATGCCTGCAAGGTTCTGGGAGTCAGGGAACAGGACGATGCCACAACCATCAAGCGGGCTTATCGGAAATTGATGAGTGAGCACCATCCGGACAAACTGGTGGCAAAAGGTTTACCACCAGAAATGATGGAACTTGCCAAACAAAAGGCGCAATCCATCCAAGCCGCTTATGATTTAATTAAAAAAGAGAAAGGCTTCAAATAGCGGCTGCTAAAAATCGGCCTTGCATTCAAAATGCATCGGTGTGCCATAAGCGGGATGCGTAATGAACAGCTCTTGGGCGTGTAATTGCAGGCGAGGTGCTAATTCCCTTGCCTGTGTATGGGCATAGAACCGATCCCCCAAAATGGGGTAGCCAATTGCCAGCATATGAACACGCAACTGATGCGAACGACCGGTGATTGGTGCCAGTCTGACTCGTGTTGCCTGCTCTTCATATTCCAGTACTTGGTATTCAGTCTGCGCTGATTTTCCGGTTTCAAAACACACTTTCTGTTTCGGGCGATTTGGCCAGTCACAGATCAAGGGCAAATCCACCAAGCCTTCTTCCTGTTCCATCTTTCCCCAGACACGCGCGATATAGACTTTTTTCGGCTCACGTTCACGGAACTGCCGTTTCAGCTCCCGCTCGGCCGCTTTAGTCAAGGCAACAACCATAATGCCGCTGGTAGCCATATCCAAACGGTGAACGGATTCAGCGGTCGGAAATTCAGCCTGTACCCGAGTCATGATACTGTCCTTGTGCTCTTCAGCCTTGCCCGGCACGGAAAGCAGCCCGCTAGGTTTATTGACAACCATAATGTGCTCATCTTGATACAGCACATATAACCAAGGATCTGTCGGGGGATTATAAGACTCCAGCATGAGTGGCTCCAATTGGGTCTGCAAATAAATCGGGTCGGAAAAAATAAATCAGGTCAGAAAAATGACGGGGCGCATTCTATCAGTATATGACTGAGGGTGTGAGAATAAATCAGGGGCATCTTGCAGAAAGTGCCCCTGATTTTAATTGGTCGGGCTGTTTACCGACGAGAATTTATGGCACGCAGTCTATTGATGGGAAACCACCACCAATCGGATTGCATCCAAACGCCAGTTAGCCTGATCAAGATTGAGCAAAATGTTTTTATGCTCGGATTGAAGGGCTTCCAGCTCATCATCACGGATATTCGGGTTAACCGCTCTCAGGGCTTCCAGACGCGACAACTCGGCTGACAGGGCTTCATCGGCTTCTTTCTTCGCTTTTTCAATCAATTCACGCGATTGTTTTTCAATCAAAGGTTCAGATTGTTGTAAAACGGTGTGAACTTCTTGCTGTACCGCATTGACCAGCTTGCTGGCATTGTGGCGATTGATTGCATTCAACTGGCGGTTAAAGCCTTCAAACTCCACTTGCGGTGCCAAATCAGTGCCTTTCAGATCCATCAAAAGACGTACTGGCGTTGGCGGCAGGAAGCGGGTTAATTGCAGATGCTTGGGCGCTTGTGCCTCAACCACATAAATTAACTCAACCAACAGCGTGCCCACTGGCAGTGCCTTGTTTTTCAGGATAGAAACGGCACAGCTTCCGGTATCCCCGGACAGAACCAAATCCAGGCCATTGCGAATGATTGGGTGCTCCCAGCTCAGGAATTGAGTATCTTCGCGGGACAGGGCTTTTTCACGCTTGAAGGTGACGGAGCAACCATCTTTTGGCAGTCCCGGGAAATCAGGCACCAGCATGTGATCAGATGGATGCAGGGCGATAATGCTGTCACTGCGATCTTCCTGATTAATGCCGACAATATCGAACAAATTCAGGGCGAAATTCACCAGATCAGTATCATTATCCTGCGCGGCAATTATCTCTGCCAGTTTCTGACCTTGTTCCCCACCATTGGAATTCATTTCCAGCAAACGGTCACGGCCTTGTTCCAATTGCTGTTTGAGGTGCTCATGATGCTCACGGCATTCGGAGATAAACTCATCGAAACCCGCTTGCTCATTTGGCTTGGCAAGGTAATTCAGCAAGGTTTCATAATATTTGTCATAAATGGTTCGACCCGTCGGGCAGGTGTGTTCGAACGCATCAAGACCTTTATGGAACCAATTCAAGAGGATAGATTGCGCGGTATTTTCCAGATATGGCACGCTGATTTTGATATCGCGGCTCTGGCCGATACGATCCAAGCGACCAATGCGTTGTTCCAGCAAATCAGGATTGAACGGAAGATCAAACATAACAAGCTGATTGGCGAACTGGAAGTTACGGCCTTCGGAACCGATTTCAGAACACAGCAGCACTTGGGCGCCTTCTTCTTCAGAAGCAAAGTACGCAGCGGCACGGTCACGCTCCAGCAGGGACAAGCCTTCGTGGAATACAGCACTGCGGATACCTTCACGTTCACGCAGAACTTGCTCCAATTGCAAAGCCGTTTCTGCCTTGGCGCAGATCACCAGCACTTTCTCGTCACGGTTTGCCATCAGGAAGCCCAGCAACCATTCTACGCGTGGATCGAAGTTCCACCATGTGGCGTTTTCACCTTCGAATTCCTGATAGATCCGCTCAGGATAGAGCATATCTTTGGCGCGGGCTTCGACGCTCTTTTTGGCTCCCATAATCTCAGACACTTTTATGGCGGTCTGATATTGAGCCGGCAAAGGTAATTTGATTTCGTGCAGTTCGCGATGCGGGAAACCCTTCACACCAGAACGGGTATTACGGAACAGCAACCGGCTGGTTCCGTGGCGGTCCATCAGCATGCTTACCAGTTCATGGCGAGCATTGTTACTCTCTTCATCCTTATCACTGTTTATCGCTTTCAGCAGAGGCTCAATGTCCTGCTCGCTGATTAGCTCAACAATGGTATTTTGCTGCTCATTGCTCAACATCTTGTCAGACAGCAGCAACGCAACAGCATCCGCAACAGGGCGATATTTCTGTTGCTCATCGATAAATGCCTGATAATCGTGGAAACGGCTTGGATCCAACAGGCGCAGACGGGCAAAGTGGCTTTCCTGTCCCAACTGTTCTGGCGTTGCCGTCAGTAGCAGGACAGCAGGAATTTGCTCCGACAATTGTTCGATAACCTGGTATTCACGACTTGGGGATTTCTCGCTCCATTCCAGATGGTGGGCTTCATCCACGACCATCAAATCCCAACTTGCTTCCAGCAAATGCTCGAAACGTTGCTTGTTGCGACGAACAAAATCCAAAGAGCAGATAACCAATTGCTCAGTTTCAAATGGATTGTCACTGTCATGAAGGGCTTCGCTATAGCGGCCATCATCAAACAATGAAAAGCGCAAATTGAAGCGGCGCAGCATTTCCACCAACCACTGGTGTTGCAGACTGTCAGGCACGATGATCAATACGCGCTCAGCACGCCCTGCCATCAATTGCTGGTGGATAATCATGCCCGCTTCAATGGTTTTACCCAAGCCAACCTCATCTGCCAGCAGCACGCGGGGAGCGTGACGTTTGCCGACTTCATTGGCAATGTGAAGCTGGTGGGGGATCAGGCTGGCCCGAATGCCACGCAACCCGCTTTCCGCCAAGCGAAACTGCTCGCTTTGGTGTTTGCGGGCGCGAAAACGTAATGCAAAGCGATCCATGCGGTCAATTTGACCTGCAAACAGACGATCCTGCGGTTTATTAAACGTCAGCTTGCTATCCAGAAAAACTTCCCGCAGGCAGGTATTTTCTTCTTCAGTATCCAAACGAGTACCGATGTAGATCAGCAGGCCATTATCTTGCTGAACGTCATCGACCTTGATTTTCCAGCCCTCGTGACTGGTCACAGTATCACCCACATTAAACATGACACGGGTGATAGGGGAGTCATTGCGTGCGTAAAGGCGGTTTTCTCCGCTGGCAGGAAAAAGTAACGTCACCATGCGCGCATCAAGCGCGACGACAGTTCCTAATCCAAGTTCGCTTTCTGTATCGCTTATCCAGCGTTGACCAAGAGTAAATGGCATAAATTTTGGCTCAGTTTTCTGTTAGACAATATTAATTTATGGTTGCAGGATGGCTGCTTTTGTTGGATATCGATCAATTATTGGTTATCGATAGGGATAGTTTTCAATGGCACTTTTTACAACCCCGTGTTTTTGATACGGAGTCACAAATGTGCCGTTGCCCGTTAGAGAGGCGATATGTTAATTGAAGCGGAGCAAGCCGTCACCTGCAAAAATCACCATTATTCGAAAGACATGTTCATTTGGCCTGTCAGCAGAGTTGTAAAATCATCCTGAATAAATGGCAAGATAGCATCAGCAACAGGCATCAACTGTTTATTGATATAGTGCTCGTAATCCAGCGCAGTGATTTGATTTTCCAAGGGTTCAGGGCCGGCTTGGGTGATAACGTAGTTGATCCAACCCCCATTTTGGTACTGTAGCGGGCGATTGTGCTGCTGATTATACTCATCAGCTAAACGGGCGGCCCGGACATGGGGGGGAACATTGCGCTGATAATCGGACAATTTGCGGCGCAGACGCTTGCGATAAACAAGGCGATCATCAAACTCTCCCGTCAACGTTTTGGCGATGTAATCGCGAATATAATCTTGATAGGGTTGCTGGTGAAAAATCAGTGTATACAGCTCCTTTTGGAAGATTTTAGCGAGCGGCGTCCAGTCTGTTCTTACTGTTTCCAGCCCCTTGAAAATGACCTCATCACCACTTAACCCGGCATACCGTTTTTTATTGCCTTGCTCAGCACCCCGTACGGTTGGCATCAGAAAGCGCCGATAGTGCCTCTCAAATTCCAGCTCCAGCGCGCTTTCAAGATTGAATTCATTTTTGAGGTGTTCTTGCCACCATTGATTAACGAATTGCGCCAGAGAATGGCCTATCCGGCTGGCTTCCTCCTCAGAATGAGGGTGCTTTAACCAGACAAAAGTTGAATCTGTGTCGCCATAAATAATTTGATAACCCTGTGATTCAATTAACGCACGGGTTTGATGCATAATCTCATGCCCGCGTAGGGTAATTGATGATGTCAGGCGAGGATCAAAGAAGTGACAGCCAAAAGCACCGAGCACACCATAAAATGCGTTCATGATAATCTTCAACGCTTGGGCTAGTGGCGCATTTTGCCGTTTTTTGGCTTTGTCACGCTCATGCCAGATTTTTGTGACGATATCAGGCAAGCAATGTTTTGTGCGGGAAAAAAATGCTTGCCGGAAACCGGGTACAGAATGTTCATTATCGGGGCAAGCCAGCCCTTCGACCATACCAACCGGATCAATCAGGAACGTGCGAATAATGGAGGGATAAAGGCTCTTGTAATCGAGTACCAGAACGGAATCATACAGCCCCGGAAACGAGTCCATCACAAAGCCCCCGGGACTGCTATCATCAAAATAAGAGGGCAGCACAGGAGCAACATAACCAACGCGATGCATTCTTGGCAGGTAAAGATGAGTGAATGCAGCCACGGAACCGCCTGCACGATCGGCTTCTAACCCGGTTACAGTCGCACGTTCCAATAAAAACGCCATTAAATCTGTTTTCTCGAATACACGATTGACCAGAATACAGTCCTGCAAATTGTAGTAAGCGAGGGCGGGTTTATCCTCCCGAAAACGGCGATTAATTTCATCCATGCGGGCATAAGGATTATCAATGGCTTTTCCTTCCCCTAAAAGCTGCTGGGCAACAAATTCCAGACTGAACGAAGGAAAGTTCCAAGTTGCCGTTTTCAATGCATCAATACCATCGATAATCAGACGGCCTTCTGCTGATGCAAAAAAGTGGCCGGGTTTGAAACCGTGTTCTCGCCATTCCAGTGCCCTCTGATTGCGACCAAATTTGAGTGGCACGTTATAGCGCTCAGCGTGTTGCTGTAATACCCGTAAATCAAACTGGATCAGATTCCACCCGATAATGGCATCAGGATCGTAATGAGCCAGCCATTCATTGAGCTTTTCCAGCATCATCGGTCGGCTGGCAACATACTCCAATTTGAAATCAAGCGATTGCTGATTGCCATTTTCCGGCCCCAGCATAAACACGGTGTTTTCACCGCATCCGGCCAGCCCGATGGAGTACAGTTCGCCATGCTGACTGGTTTCGATATCCAGCGAAACCCATTTCAGCTTGGGCCGATACGTAGGATTGGGTTTCATTTGGTAGCTCCCATCGGCTTTTTGATTGAACCAAACAGGGGCAGTAATAAAGCGCTCCATCATAAACCGATTGTGGGGGCGGATATCGGCTTCGTAGAGCGGAACGCCGAACTCTTTAAGCGTTTTTTCTAAAGACTGTAATTGACGATACTGCTGGCAATACAAAGCAGTCACAGGCTGGCGATTGAAATCTTTCAGTGGCAGGGTCTTTAATTCATAATGCCATTCTTTTTCCAGCAACGATTTTACTTTAGGCAAATCAGATTGAGGAATAAAGGCAACGGCCTTTTGATGAGGAATAGTGATGCGGCGAGCACCCGTATCCGTCGCCAGCCAATAGATTAATTCGATACCTGATGGCGTATCTTTCCAGTGGCGGGTCAGTACAAAGCCTTGCTCAATGTGATTTGGCTGCATAGTTTTTCTGTTTAAATGCGATCTACTGGATAGCGTCAATATTATCGATGAAAGTTTCAACTATAGCACTTTTATTGGATATTTATACAGTGTTATTTTGAGGGATATTTGCAAGATAGATAAAAGGTGAATATTGACCATTAAGTATGGTTGCGTCATCGCATTTCAAAGCCTTTTGTTATTATTCTCAATTGTCTACTATGCTTGACGTTTTTTTATGGAATAAATAAATATTAATTTCGCTTGGTAAATATTGATGAATAACCTTAATAAGTTGAGTCAGACAGATATCAAAGCCTTACTGTTATTTATAGTTTTTATGCTGCTTTATCTGTTACCGGGTATTTATGGGCACACACCTTGGAAACAAGATGAAAATTATAGTTTTGGTATTATTCAAACTATGTATGAAACCGGAAACTGGTTGGTTCCAATTAACGCAGGCCAACCTTTTATGGAGAAACCGCCACTATATTATTGGACAGCAACAACATTCATACATCTATTATCTCCTTGGCTTCCAATGCATGATGCAGCCAGAACAGCCTCCTTATTATTCTCCATAATCAATTTTTCTTTTTTTATTCTTTTGGCCCGCCGTGTATTTGATATCAAGAATTTTACCGATAAACGAATATGGGTTGCTTTTGCCCTGTATGCCAGTGCTCCCGGATTAGTTCGCCATAGTCATGATATGTTTACCGATACTGCGTTGATGGCAGGAACGGTTATTGGCTTGTATGGGCTTCTGGGATTAATCAAAAAAGAAAAAATAGCTTATTCCTGTTTGTGGCTAACGACGGGGACGGCTGCAACCCTGTTATCAAAAGGCGTATTTATTCCGGGATTATTATGGATTTGCCTTATTCTGGCACCTGTTTTGTTTAAATCTTGCAGATCTAAACAATACTGGTCTAATACTATCTTGTCAGGGATTATTGCACTAGTTTTAATTATGCCGTGGCCAGTTCTGTTATTTATCGAATATCCGGATTTATTTAAAGTCTGGTTTTGGGATAATAACATTGGCCGCTTTTTAGGTTTCTCGGTTGAAGATCTTGGTGCCAGAAATAAATTGACACTCATTCCTGAAGCTGTCCTGTTTTTTGCTCTGCCGTCAGGAATATTGGCTTTAATTTTTATATTAAAACATCCCATTAAGGCTCTGTTAGATGAACATTATTTCCTCTGTGCAGCATTTGCTGTATTAGGTGTTGCTATATTGCAAATATCTGCTTCTGGTCGTGCATTATACTTATTACCCTTTATTGCACCAATGGCTATATTGGGCACCGAGGTCTTCATGAAATTACCGGAAAGGATCTACAAATATTTCAGCATATTTGCATCCAGTCTTTGGACTTTTCTGATCATCTTTTTATGGTGCAGTTATTTCTTATTGTTTTCCAACGATTACAGACATTGGCTGGAGCCATTGGGCCGATGGCTGCCAATGAGTTATCAAATGCATTTTTCGGCAGTAACATTTAGTTTTGCAGTTTTGATTACAGCGGTATGGATCGTGAAAAACCGGATCATTTCCCAATCTCCTGCATTGCGCGCAGCTCAAAATTGGGTTTTGGGCATCGCCACGGTTTGGGGCATAGTCTTTACTTTATTTGTTGGCTGGATTGACTATGCCAAAGGCTATCAGGATGTCTTTACTGATCTAAAGCAGAAGATTTCCGGAACATATCAGAAAAACCAATGTATGGCGTCATATAATGTCGGTGAATCTGAATCTCCGATGCTTTATTACTACGCTCATATCTTACTGCATAAACAGAATAAATTTGATACACCTGAGAAGTGCGAGTGGCTGATGGTTCTATCTGAGGAAATTGAACCTGCTCCAGAAGGTATGATGTTATTTTGGCATGGGCATAGACCTGAGCAAAATCGTGAAAATTTAGTGGTTTATAAGAAAGAGGCATTAAACGATATAAAATTGAATCAGTAGAGATAAGTAAGTAAAGGCTGAATGGTGGACTTTAGGGCCACCATTCTATTTTACTGTCAATCATAGTTTACTCACTTAAATACTTTATTTTTAAAATCAGAATGATATAAATAACAGAACTGAGCCCATAAAATATAAGCGAGGTGGTTTATGCCATTCTATTTTCCATTTAGAGAAAAATTTTACAAGGGTGATTTAATCTATGGATTGATGGATGGAATCCATGATTATATTAATAGTGCTTCTCCTTTTAGTGAAGCAATGATTCATTTTGAGCATAAAAGCTATCCTCCAGCACTGGTGAGTGATTATTTGATTCCTTTAGAAGTGGAAAATTTTAATTATTTCCTTGAAACATCCATCGGTTCAGAAGATCCGAATGATATACGAGATCAAAAGGAAGTTGAAACAAAGCTTAAATATATTAACAATGACAATTATAGAAGATATAAAGAAAGTTTATTTAGCTATTTGGAACGTGATACTAAATACAGCAGTGTGACGAAAAGAATAGATTACAGTACGCAAATAATAGGGAGAAAATGTAAGGGGGCAATATCTTGGGTAAGTATAAATAATGATCCATTAATAAAGGATGCTCATGTGCACTTTATACTTGATGGCATCAACATGAAAGAAATTATTAGTAAATCTTATTTAGTTATACATGAGGATGATGACAAAAATCAATGTAACTCCAATAATAATGGATTTGTGCCTATAAGTTTAAATAGCAAAAAGGCCGAAATTGAAAAAAGCATAGTTGGAAGAGAATTAAGGTGGATTTTCAGGAATAGAGCTAACCCCAATGTAGCTAAAAAAATACAATTTTGGAAAGATAAAAATCCCGCTCCTCCTCCTTGGAAAGAGAATGGATGTCTGATATGGGATAAATATGCTCTACATTTAGAGGCAAAAGAAAAAAAAGATGAAGATAGGTATGATGGCTTAGCCCGGCTATTTCATCTATATTGATATCTAAAATATGCTATATATATAAGTATGCAATTCCATAATATACCTTACTCCTCACAATGTGAGGAGTAAGGAAAATACATTAAGTAAATGTAAACATCATTTACCTATAACATTTTTAAAATTGCATATTGTTTTTTTAATGCTGTTATTTTTGGAGGGATAGAACTTTATAATGAAACATGGATCCCAACTTGACTCCAAGAATCAGCGACAATATTAGCGAAACGCTGTCCAAATTTATCTCTTGTTCTACTAACAGTTATATATGCAAAGTCCTTAAATGTGGTAGAAGATGTTAAATTCGAACCCACTAATGCATTATACCAAATTTTTCCGGCGATATTCCATGAATAACCCCCTAACGCTGTTGCCAGCAAATAAAATGCTTTATTTGGGATACCTGAATTTATATGGACTCCTCCGTTGTCAAAAACCTCAGGCAAGACTCTATAATCATCCATATGCGCGACTTGAAGGTCACATATATTCGCTTGTCCGGGGGTCTTTAGTGAACGCATACCAAGGTAGGAATAATTGGGGGGATTTAAACTCGTGGCAAGCAATTCGCGGCCTAGCAACCACCTAGACTCATCGGATTTTTCTTCATTTATGTATTGCCTGACCATAATCGCGAACACATCTGCAATAGATTCACACAGTGCACCTGTTTCGAAGGCATAGTTAAGTTTAGATTCATATTGAATCATGCCATGGGCGAATGCATGAGCAGATACATCTATACAACTGGTGAAGCTATAGAAATCTTGCCGATCACTAGAAGCATCACCTTCGCCATAAAAAATTTGTTTTTTATCAATAGACCAAAAAGCAGTCTCATATTCTATATCAAAATGTACATTAGCAACGATTTTAAAGCCTCTGTTGTCAATCGAATTACGACCGAATACTTTTTTATAAAAATTATCTATGTTCCCAAGATGTTCATAAACTTCATTGGCTGATTGATCTTTACTTGGATACTGACCTTCTTTTAGAATTAATTCAGTTCCTTGGTAAGGTTTATTTTTACAATCGTAAATAGATCTATTTAATTTATCATCACGATCTGAATCTAAGTTTTTTTCCGATAAACTATAATCTAAGTTTTTTTCCGATAAACCAAATTCAAAGCTATCCGTTGGATTTGGATCATAAGGAATATAATTGTATCTTCTAATACTTAATTTATCTTCTCTCATAACTCCTCTCTCATTTTTGTTTTTCCATCATCACTATATTAACATTTAGTCTATGAAATATAGAAAGTCCAATAATTGAGGTTGTTTTTTTGTATTTTATATAAGTTAATATTGAAATGTATTTAATGAAATATTATTGGTGTTTTTATTTATTTAATATTTATCAGTAGATTGTTTTTCAGTTTTTTATTGATGTTATATTTACAAAAATATAATCGTGATATTTTGCATATATCCATCTTTCAAGTTGCAGCTTTGTTGGCTGCATCTTGAAATTCTAATTTTGATACCCTGTGGGAGGGGAAACTATAGGGTTTTCCGGCTTAGCTGTTGGTGATACCTAAAATGACTGCTTCATTTGCTTCTCCACTCACCAATTTCTCTGTCATTCCGTCATAGTGGATTTTTCCATCCACAATCAGCAACGAACGCGGTGCAATTTTCGCGGCATCATCAAGATTATGGGAAACCATCAATAACGTAATTTGTCGCTCATTGCATATTTGATCCAGCAGCTCCAACATCTCATTACGCAAAGCGGGATCAAGCGCCGAAAAGGGTTCATCCAACAATAAAATTGGCTGATGTCGAATTAAACAGCGGGCGAGTGCTGCACGTTGGCGTTGCCCGCCAGAAAGCTGGGCGGGCAGGCGAGGCAAGCATTCCTCCAATGATACCTGAATGGCAATTTGCTGGAGGGTTTGTTTTTGCCCAGCATTCAGCCGCAACCCGGGATGCAGTCCTAATCCCATATTTTGCTCAATGGTTAAATGGGAGAAAAGATTATTTTCCTGAAACAACATCGAAACAGGCCGTTTGGAAGGCGGGGTTTTTGTATGGTTTTTTCCATCAAGCCAGATATCACCTTGCTCCGGAAACTGAAATCCCGCAATTAAACTCAGTAATGTGCTTTTACCCGCCCCGCTAGGGCCGAGGATCGCGATTCGCTCTCCGGCTTTAACCGCCACATCAAACTGCATGGCAAGGTGCTCATAATGGTATGAGACATTTTCAAGTTTAATCATGGTGTCGGCCCGGTAAACGTTCAATGAGGGTAAACAGAATAAAACACAGGAGAAGCAGCAGAAATGCGGTTACTGCACCATCCTGACTACGATATGCCCCAATTTGTTGATAAAGGTAATAAGGTAAAGTGCGGAAATCTTCGTTGCCAAATAAAGCGACTACACCAAAATCCCCAATTGATAACACACTGGCGAAAGCCAGCGCCTGAGCCAATGGAATTTTCAGCGCCTTAAGTTCTATCCAGCGTAGGCGATGAATTCCCTGAATATTGAGAGAGTGGCAGAGCGGGTTGTAACGTTCTGCCAGATCACGCATGGGGTTTTCCAATACTTTGAGGGCGTAGGGGATCGCCATCAACGCATTGGTCAGAATAATCAACCCATAGGGGGACTGAGGAATACCGACGGTTGTATTCAACAAAAGGAAAAAACCGGTGGCAAGGACAATTCCTGGCATAGCCAGGATCAGCAATCCGCTGATTTCCATCGTTTGTGCCCAACGGAGAGCATGACGCAGGCGCAATTCCCGGCTGCTCCACAGCAGCATCATGGTCAGGATGACGCACACTAACCCCGCACCAAGCGCAATAATGATGGACGTTGTCAGAGCCTGCCATAAAGCCGGCTGGCGCAAAACCATGAAAAGACCGCTATTCAATCCATCGGAAATAACGGCAAATAGGGGAGGGAGTAAAAGCAATAGAGCCAGGCAAATCAGTAGACCATCAGAAAGTTTTTGTAGCCATGAATCTTGTGGATTGCGCCATTGTTGTTGGTGACCATAACCCACAGACAGCGCGCCTTTAATTTTTTGGCTAAGAAGAACCAAGCCGAGGCAACAAAAGAGCTGTATCAGGGCAAGCAGGGCTGCATGACCAAGATCGTAGTCGTAACTGAGAGCCTGATAAATGGCCAGTTCGATGGTAGTTGCTGCCGGGCCGCCACCTAACGTAAGAACGGTGGCAAAACTGGCAAAGCACAACATAAAAATCAGGGCGCCCGTTGGCAGAATTTGGCGGCGCAGATAAGGCCATTCTACAAAACGAAAATGCTGCCATTCGCTCATGCCAAGCTGAGCCGCGAGCTGGCGTTGTTCAATGGCAATACTTTCCAGTGCTTGCAGCAACAGGCGCGTTGCCATCGGCATATTGAAGAATATGTGAGCCAGTAGAATCCCTTGTAAACCGTAAGGCGTAAAACGATATTCAAGACCCAGCCAGCCCGAAACTGTTGCCAGCCAGCCTGTTTGACCATAAACGGTAAGAATGCCAAACAGTGCAACTAAAACGGGAAGGATTAGCGTCATGGCGCATAGGCGCAGAAACAGCATTTTCCCCGGAAAATTGCGGCGGTAGAGCGCCCTTGCAAGGAAAATGGCAGGGAACACTGATAATACAGCAGATAAGAATGCTTGCCAGAAAGTGAAGCGAATCACATGCCAGAGGTAGCTATCGTGCAAAAACTCCAGCAAATCGCTGTCCGGCGCATTGAGCCACAGAGCGCCAAATGCTGACAAGGCAACGGTAGTCAGCAGGCCGGAGGCTATAACCCCCGGCAATAGCCAACCTGTAATTAACGGCTTACTGAACTTTGCCATGTACGGATCCATTTTGTACGATTTTTTGCCACTTCATCCGCATTGAATAGCAGTGATTTTTCAGGAACAGGAAGTTGTTTGAAAACATCAGGCAAAGGAATATCAATCACGGGATACATCCATTGAGTGGTCGGAATAACTTGCTGAAATGCCGGTGAAATCATGAATTTCATGAACTTCTGTGCCAATTCAGGGTGTTTGCTTGAAGCTAATTGTGCTGCTACTTCTATTTGTAAATAGTGGCCTTCATTAAATATGGCTGCCGCATAATTATCTTTTTTCTCTGACATGATGTGATAGCCCGGAGATGTGGTATAGCTCAGCACCATATCACCTTCACCTTTCAGGAACAGACCATAGGATTCACTCCAGCCTTTGCTGACGGTCAGTGTCTTTTTGGCAACTTTTTGCCATTCTTTTGAAACTTTTTCTCCGTAAAGTTTTTGCATCCACAGTAGCAGCCCCAAGCCCGGGGTACTGGTGCGAGGGTCTTGGTAAATAATCTTCAAATTCTGGTGCCCATTGACGAGTTCATCCATACTTTTGGGCGGATGAGGTAAAGTATTCTTGTTGTAAATAAAGGCAAAATAACCGTAATCGTAGGGGATAAATGTGGTGTTTTTCCATGCGATAGGTAATTTCAGTTTTGACGTATCAACATGGCTTGGCGTGAATAATCCGGTTTGCTGAGCGGCCTGAAGCAGGTTGTTATCCAGCCCCAGTATGATATCTGCCGGCGTTTTCTTGCCTTCCATTCGCAAGCGGTTCAGCAGGGATACCCCATCTTCCAGAGCAACAAGTTTCAGCTCACAATGACATTCTGCTTCGAATGCCTTTTTGATGGCAGGCCCTGGCCCCCATTCAGAGGCAAACGAATCATAAGTATAAACTGTCAGTGTGGGCTTTACTTGGGCTTCCTGGGCAAAAACACTGGCAGAGATAGATAGTGTACTGATGGCAATTAAGCGGGAAAATAATTTCTTAAACACTTTGCTCTCCTGTCGTTACTAACATTCGTTATTAGTCGATTGGCAAAGGATTTGAGAAGGTGCTAAATGAAATATATTTAATTAATTATCAATTATTAGCGTCCCAAATCCCTACACCGGTACTAGCCGGTTCAGGTTCGACGGGTTTATTCTCAGCTGCATGATTTTACTATAGCCGCACCCCGTTGAGATGGGGGTATTGTAGAGACTTAGGTTACGCCTGCAAAGTCTAATCATAGAGGTTTACCGCTTGAGATGAGTGTGAAACAATTAGCTATCTTTTCAAATTTGTTTTATCGAGAGGTAGTCTGGTGATCGATGATGATGGCTACCGCCCGAATGTAGGAATTGTAATTTGTAATCGCCAAGGGCAAGTTTTATGGGCTCGCCGTTATGGGCAGCATTCCTGGCAGTTTCCTCAGGGGGGTATCAATCCAGGGGAATCACCAGAACAAGCGATGTATCGCGAGTTATTCGAAGAAGTTGGTTTAAGTCGCAAAGATGTTCGGGTTCTTGCCTCAACCCGGAATTGGTTGCGTTACAAATTACCCAAGCGTTTGGTGCGTTGGGATACAAAGCCTGTTTGTATTGGGCAAAAGCAACGTTGGTTTTTATTACAGTTGCAGTGTAATGAAGCAGATATTAATGTGCAGCGCAGCAATACACCTGAGTTCGATGGCTGGCGTTGGGTTAGCTATTGGTATCCTGTCCGGCAGGTGGTTTCTTTTAAACGGGATGTGTATCGCCGTGTGATGAAAGAATTCTCTTCCATTGTAATGCCAATGCAGGAGCCCGCTTCACAACAATATTATCCACCCTATTTACATCGTCGTAGAAGAAGTTAGGTAACAGTTATGCTCATGCGCTTACGGGAAATTGTTGAAAAGGTTGCGATGACAGCCAATTTATCTGAAGCGCTTGAGCTGCTGGTCAATGAAACCTGCCAGGCCATGCACACTGATGTTTGTTCTATTTATCTGGCAGATCATCAGCGACAGTGTTATTACCTGATGGCAACCAAGGGGTTAAGGAAACCCAAAGAGCGGGTAATTAGCTTGGCCTTTGATGAAGGCGTAGTGGGTGAAGTCGGGCGCCTGTCTGAATTAATCAACCTCGCCGATATTCGTGACCATCCCAGTTTCAAATATATTCCTCAAGTACGGGAAGAGAGCCTGCGGGCTTTTTTAGGTGTCCCGATTATTTATCGCCGGCAGTTGCAAGGCATATTAGTTGTCCAGCAACATGAACGCCGCCTTTTCGATGAAAGTGAAGAATCTTTCATGGTAACGCTGGCGATGCAGCTTGCCGTAATTCTTGCTCAAGCACAGGCGAAGGGGCTATTTGGTCAATATCGCCAAACTCGCATTAAAGCTCTCGCTATTTCTAACGGCATTGTTATGGCGCAGGGATGGCAAGATCGCTCACAACCTTTACTGGATCAAGTTTTTGAGGCGTCAACGCTGGATTACCAAGCTGAGCGCTTAAGGCTGACCCGCGCTCTGGAAGAATCGACGGCGGAATGCAGGCGTATCAGCAAGCGCTTTACCACCAGCTCACAAAAAGAAAGCGCCGCTATTTTCGATCTCTATTCTCATTTATTAAACGATCCCCAGCTCAAGCAAGATCTGTTTTGTTCCGTTGATAATGGTTTTGTGGCTGAGTGGGCTGTCAAAACCGTGATTGAAAAATACGCGGAGCAATTTGCCAGCCTGCAAGATCCTTACATGCGGGAAAGGGCGTCTGATTTGCGTGCGCTTGGGCAGCGGGTGCTGTTCCATTTGGATGATTCGTTTAATCATGCGGCTCAATGGCCTGAGCGTTTTATTCTGGTTGCTGATGAACTCAGTGCTAATTTGTTGGCTGAGATGCCGCAAGAGCAGCTAGTCGGTGTTATTGTGCGGGATGGGGCAACTCACTCCCACTCTGCCATACTGGTTCGTGCCATGGGGATTCCCGCTATTATGGGGGCTGACATCCAACCTGAGCTACTGCACAGCCGGACTATTATTCTTGATGGTTATCGCGGAGAAATTTTTATCGAGCCAGAGCCGTTGATTGCCCATGAATATCAGCAGATCATTGAAGAAGAGCTGGTTCTCAGCAAATTGGCGGAAGGGGAACAACAGCAACCGGCACAGCTCAAAAGCGGGGAGCGAGTACTGGTGCAGCTAAACGCAGGTTTGAGCTTAAAACATGAGCAGCAAATAGTGGATAGCATCGACGGCGTCGGGCTCTACCGTACTGAGATCCCTTTTATGTTGCATAGCGGCTTTCCCTCAGAAGATGAGCAAAAGAACCGTTATCAGGAAATATTGACACTGTTTCCTGATAAACCCGTTGTGCTGCGTACATTGGATATCGGTGCAGATAAACAACTCCCTTACATGCCTATCAATGAAGACAACCCTTGCTTGGGCTGGCGGGGGATCCGCATCACACTGGATCAACCGGAAATCTTTTTGATTCAGCTCAGGGCGATGTTGAAAGCAAATGTACATATTGGCAATCTGAAAATACTTTTGCCTATGGTGTCATGCATTGAGGAGATTGATGAGGCCCGCAAGCTGGTAGAAAGAGCAAAATTTGAAGTTGAACAATCTGTTGGCTGTACTGTCGCCATGCCGCAAATTGGTGTCATGCTTGAAGTCCCCTCAACTATTTTTTTATTGCCGCAACTAAAGAAACGGATTGATTTTGTTTCCATTGGATCGAATGATTTAACCCAATATTTATTGGCGGTAGATCGCAATAATACCCATGTAGCCCAGTTATATGACAATTTGCATCCTGCGGTGATTCGCGCCTTAAAACTGGCGGTTGATGAGTGCCAGCGCCTTGATCTTCCGGTGAGTGTATGTGGCGAAATGGCTGGCCTACCGATGGGGGCATTAATATTGCTTGGTCTGGGTTACCGGAGTCTGAGCATGAGCGGCCGGAGCATTCCGCGTATCAAGTATTTACTGCGTCATTTGGAAGCCAGCGAGCTTGAGCATCTTATCAGTGTAGTATTGCAAGCTGAAACCAGTCAGGAAGTTAAGAGCATGGTAGCCGAATTTATGGAAGCCAAAGGTGTGGGAGGGCTTATCCGGGGTGGTATTTAGCCTATCTTCGGGTAGACGCCTTTCCGCGCAAACGTAATCAATTCCGTGAAAGTTGCTGTAAATTCTCTCCTTGGGCAGGTGGGGATATAAGTGACCTATGCTATTATTTGCAATTATTTGCCTTGAGTTATTCGAGCAATATAATTCATTTGCGAAAGAAAATTCACTATATCATTCACACAACATTATTATTAGTGGGGAACGATGAGCACAAGCTATCTTGCATTTCCTAATATTGACCCTGTCATATTTTCAATTGGGCCCGTATCTCTCCACTGGTACGGTCTTATGTATCTTGTGGGTTTTGTTTTTGCCCTGTGGCTGGCAAATCGCCGCGCAGCAAAGCCAAACAGTGGCTGGAACAAGAACGAAGTCGAAAACTTGCTGTATGCAGGGTTTGTCGGGGTATTTATCGGTGGACGGCTCGGTTACGTCCTGTTCTATAACCTTCCAATGTTCCTTCATGATCCTCTTTACCTATTCAAAGTTTGGGATGGAGGCATGTCTTTCCACGGTGGCTTGGTAGGGGTGATATGTGCTATGTGGTGGTTTTCACGCCGCACTAAGCGCCACTTCTTGCAGGTCGCAGATTTCGTTGCTCCACTGGTTCCCTTTGGTTTGGGAATGGGGCGCATCGGTAATTTCATCAATGGTGAATTGTGGGGAAGGGTTACTCTTGATACGCCTTGGGCAATGCTGTTTCCTGGCTCCCGTAGTGAAGACATTGCACAAGCTACACTTAATCCCTCTTTATGGCCGGTTCTGGAAAAATATGGCGTTCTGCCTCGCCACCCGTCACAGCTATATGAAATGGTACTTGAAGGCATCGTCCTGTTTATCATCCTCAATTTATTTATCCGCAAACCACGTCCGATGGGGAGCGTTTCGGGCTTGTTCCTGATTGGTTACGGTGCATTCCGCATCATAGTCGAATTTTTCCGCCAGCCTGATGCACAACTCGGGTTGTTTGAAGGAATTAGTATGGGGCAGATCCTTTCCGTCCCGATGATTTTAATGGGTATTTTAATGATGGTATGGGCATATAAATGTCCCCGCAATAAAACTCCTGATAATAAGATACAAGAGGCAAAATGAAACAGTATCTGGATTTAATGAAAAAAGTGCTTGAAGAAGGCACAGCAAAAGGTGATCGTACAGGTACGGGAACGCTTTCTATCTTTGGTCATCAGATGCGTTTCAATTTGCAAGAAGGTTTTCCATTAGTCACAACCAAGCGTTGCCATATTCGTTCCATAATTCATGAACTCCTGTGGTTTCTGAATGGAGATACCAATACCAAATATTTGCATGAAAATGGCGTAAGCATTTGGGATGAATGGGCTGATGAAAATGGGGATTTGGGGCCTGTTTACGGTAAACAATGGCGTGCTTGGGGCGCAGCAGATGGCCGCCAAATCGATCAATTAACTCAGGTTATTGAACAATTGAAAAGCGACCCTAATTCACGCCGAATCATCGTTTCTGCATGGAATGTCGGAGAGTTGGATAAAATGGCATTGGCGCCATGTCATGCTTTCTTCCAATTCTACGTCGCAGACGGAAAGCTATCCTGCCAGCTTTACCAACGTTCCTGTGATGTATTCTTAGGGCTGCCGTTCAATATTGCGAGTTATGCTCTATTAGTACATATGATGGCTCAACAGTGCTCTCTGGAAGTTGGTGATTTTGTCTGGACTGGCGGTGATACCCACCTTTACAGCAATCACCTGGAACAAACCAACCTCCAGTTAAGCCGCGCGCCGCGCGCATTGCCTAAATTGGTAATTAAGCGTAAACCAGAATCACTGTTTGATTACCGATTCGAAGACTTTGAAATTATGGATTACGACCCATACCCAGGCATCAAAGCCCCGGTTGCGATTTAAGAATCAAATAACTGCCTCCCTTCAAGGTGCAGCCAACAACGCTGCACCTTGAAATTCATTGGGCATAGGTTCCAAAATCAATAGCAAATTGTTAAAGAGCGGGTTTTGCCTGCTCTTTTTACATTTATTCTCAGAGGGGCTCAACATTAAAAATGAGCCATCTGTGATTTTTGCGTTTCACTTCGCAAATAAAATGAAAAAACTGTTCTATGGTTATTTTTTCCTGAAAGCCCTTCAAGTAATTTAATAAAGCTCCTTTTCATTGTTCTGTGAATAAAAGATATTCCCTGTCAGAAGAAAAAGCATGCTTAAAATAGAGTGTGCACTGATGAGGAAAATATAATGACCAAGAAACACAATGACAAAAAGCATAATAAAAACGAACAATGAGCAATCAGGTTTTACATTATTGGAATTATTGATAGGAATGTTCATTCTTTCTATCAGTTTATCCTGGGGGTTATATTATTGGGGTAAATACCAGAATCGCCTGCGGATACAGTCAGCAGTAAATAATGTGTTGTCTTTTATGGAAAGGCAACAAGCTCTGGCAAATTACCTTAATCAGGAACGTACATTATGGCTGGTGTCGGGGGAATCATGGTGTTTAGTTTCTTCAGTCACCAAGGTTTCTGATTGTGAAGAAAATGATGGTGAACAGCTTAATTCTCCTTATGATGATGTGATTTTGCCATCATCTACGACAAATCGTATTGATTTTTATGGCATCAGAAATACAGCTATGCCTGCCAGTTTTATATTGGCTAACTCCGCCGATGAAATTAGCGTGGTAATTTCAGGTCGAGGCAGGATTAGGACGTGCAGCAATACAATGAGTCAGCTTCCTAATTGTGAAGGAATAAAAAATCCATGAAGCCAGCGAGTTTCTGTTGCAAGAAAAAACAAGCCGGGTATTCGTTGTTGGAAATTATCATAGCAATGCTAATTAGTAGTGTTATTTTTATTGCCATGACAAAAACGTATCCAGTTTTATCAAATCAAGTTCTCGAACTGTATCGAAAATATCGGTTGAATTATTTAGTTAACAGAACTGTTCATTTAATGGAGAAAGATATTAGGCGTGCCGGCTATTGTCAGAATATAAAATTATGTGAGGGAGAATCGTTGGTAATTAAAAATAAAAATACAGAGCCGGCTAATTCCTGCATTATTGTGGCTTTTGATCTCAATCTTAATGATCGCTGGGAAAAGCCAGAACATACCGAATCTGAATTTTTTGGTTACCGCTTAAACAATCGTGCTCTTGAGTGGAAAAGAGGAGCGGCAAATTGCCAGGAAAGTGGTTGGGAGAGGTTATTCGATCCCAAAGAGGTTGTGGTTGATACTTTCCGGTTTGAAAAATCGCAGGCAAAAGGAGGCGGAGTCTTTATTACTTTATTTATTGCCACTCATTGGTTGAAGTCGCCATCCGTTCTACATCGTCAGCGAACAGTGATCAGGTTGCGTAATATCAGGGAATGAAAAATAGATGGCAAAAAGTGAGCACAGACAAAAATAACGGGAAACAGCTAGCAGGTAAGCAACAGGGAAATATTTTGTTGGTATCTATCATGATGTTGTTGGCATTGAGTTTAATGATGTTGAAAGCGCTCCATTATCAACAGGAAAATGCCATGCTTATGATGGTGGACGAACAAAATTATTTAAACGCCTTTTTACGAGCTGAATCATCATTAGCATGGGGAAAAGTGCAATTATGGCAAGTTGACCATCAAGAGACAGGAGATTGGCTCTGTTTACAACAACCTGAATTTCACTTGAAAAGTTGTCTTAAACGTTATTCGGACACTCTTTTTCTATTAAAAGGCATCGCTCAACTCACATCGCGAGAGAAGATTGAACTTTATCAATGGATGAAACAGGTAAAGCAGGCAAACCAAGTAAACCAAAATTCACTTATTTCTATTAAGCTAACCCCCGTTGAAAGTGGTTGGCTGGATTTTTGTCCTGTTTCTCAGGCTGGCTTTTGTTTGTGAATACATGTTTATAGCATTTGTTTATGAAAATGTGATTATTAATATGTGATTTCGAATATATGATTATAGATATTTGGTCATGAAAATATTTTGTCGGTCCAGGCAGCAAAGAGGGATGAGTTTGCCGGAAGTTATGGTGGCATCCGTTATTTTTGCGATTTCTTTATTGGGATTAATGCGTTACCACCAAGCCTTATCTGCAAACTTCCAGCAATATTGGGAGCAACTCAAGGCTGTGAGATATGCCTATAACCAATTGGAACAATATGAGCGTTTGGAAGGGCAGATTGAATCTAATGACGCAAAGGAAGAAATGGCGTTAAGGCAAAAGTGGAAAATCGAATTTCAACGGGAATTTCATTCTTTGGGATGCTATCGGGTAACCGTTAAATTGACAGTATCTTACAATAAACCAAGTAAATTAGAGCGCTGGTTTTGTGCAGATGGGAGCATTGATGTTTAGAGTTTATCATTCAAATCAACTCGATATCCTCAAGGAATTGATGGCGATATTGATAGGGGAAAACCCCCTTTCCAACCCATTTGACAAAGAGGTAATTCTGGTTCAAAGCCCGGGGATGTCACAGTGGTTGCAGATCCAAATGGCAGAAAAGCTGGGCATTGCCGCAAACATGGAATTTCCCCTTCCTGCGACTTTTATTTGGCAGATGTTCACGCAAATATTGCCCAATGTTCCCAAAGAAGGTGCTTTTAGCAAGGATGCAATGAAATGGAAGTTAATGACATTGTTGCCAACCTTGTTGGCAGAACCGGAATTTTTGTCACTTGGGCACTATCTCGATCAAGATATTGATAAACGTAAGATCCACCAATTGGCAGGCCGCATAGCTGATTTATTCGACCAATATTTGGTTTATCGCCCGCAGTGGTTAGAACATTGGGAAAATGGTCAATTCATTGATGGACTGAGCAATAATCAATTGTGGCAACAAAAGTTATGGTCTGAGCTGACGGAATATACCCGCCAGTTACAACAGCCTTTGTGGCACCGTGCTAACTTATATGAACGATTTATCGCCACACTGGAGGAAGGCAATTTTCCATTGGAAAAGTTACCTTCGCGCATTTTCATCTGTGGGATCTCTTCATTGCCACCCGCTTACCTGCAAGTATTTAAAGCGCTGGGGAAACATATTGATATTCATCTCATGTTTACTAACCCGTGCCAATATTATTGGGGGGATATCCAGAGTTATGCATTTCTCGCCAGACTAAATAGCCGTAAACCTAAACATTACAAAAATAGCCATTCAATGGAGCGATTCAAGGATCCGGAAAATGCATCATCGCTTTTTAATGAAGATGGCGAACAAAGTTTGAATAATCCATTGCTGGCATCGTGGGGGAAATTAGGCAGGGATAACCTTTATCTGCTGTCACAGCTGGAGCCAGATTCTGATATTCATGCTTTTGTTGAATTGGAGCCTGACTGCATTTTGCATCAAATCCAACAAGATATCCTTAATCTTGAAGATCATGCGCAAATTGGCTCTACGGAAGATACATTTAAAAACAGCCTGAAAAAACGTCCGCTTAACAGTGAAGATCGCTCGCTGACATTTCATTCATGCCATAGCCCGCAAAGGGAAATAGAAGTCTTGCAAGATCAAATTTTGCATTTATTGGATGATGATCCTTTGCTGACACCACGGGATATTATCGTGATGATGGCCGATATTGACAGCTATGCACCCTACATTCAGGCTGTTTTTGGTAATGCACCTGAAGAACGCTATATTCCCTTTGCAATTTCTGACCGAAAAGCGCGTCAGGCACACCCTGTTTTGCAAGCATTTATTACGTTACTGGATTTACCACAGAGCAGATTTACCGCTGAGCAAGTGCTGGCATTATTGGAAGTGCCTGCTCTGGCCAGCAAATTCTCAATTCAGGAAGAAGGGTTGCGTTTATTACGCCGTTGGGTGAAAGAGTCTGGTATTTGCTGGGGGTTGGATGACGATAATATTGAAGAGTTATCTTTACCTGCAACCGGGCAAAATACCTGGCGTTTTGGTTTAACACGGATGCTATTGGGTTATGCAATGGACAGCCAGGTTGGCCCGTGGAGTGACGTTTTGCCCTATGATGAGTCCAGCGGCCTTGCGGCCGAACTGGCGGGGCAATTGGCTGAGTTTTTAATGGAATTGAACCATTGGCGCAAAATTCTGGGTGAAGAACAGACGTTGTCGGATTGGCTGGCGGTATGCCCACAGATGCTGGAAACCTTTTTCGAATCAGACGATGAAATTGAGCTGGTATTGGCATTGATTACCCAACAATGGCAAAAGGTCATCGAACATGGATTGAATGCACATTATGAAGAAAGTATTCCCTTGGTTCTGCTGCGTGATGAATTGGCGCTCCGTTTTGATGACGAGAAGATTAGCCAGCGTTTTTTAGCGGGATCACTCAATTTCTGCACCCTGATGCCTATGCGTTCTATTCCCTTTAAGGTTGTTTGCTTGTTGGGAATGAATGATGGGATTTATCCGCGAACGATCCCGCCGCTTGGGTTTGATCTCATGGCAGAAAAAATGCAACGCGGAGATAGAAAACGACGTGATGATGACCGTTATCTATTTCTGGAGGCACTGGCTTCTGCTGAGCAATTTCTTTACATCAGTTACATCGGTAAATCGATCCGGGACGATACTGAATGCAATCCCTCCGTGTTGGTTAATGAGCTATTGGATTATGTTTGCCAGAGCTTTTGCCTGATCGGCGATGAAATGCAGAATGTGGATGAGAGTGCAAAAAACGTCAGGAACCATCTGTTGTTACAGCATACTCGTGTGCCTTTTGCGACAGAAAACTTTCTGCCTGACCATTATGCCCAAAGTTATGCCTCAGAATGGTTACCTGCGGCAACTCAGCAGGGAATTTCAGCAATGGATTTTGGTCAGCCAATTGCATTTGATCGCAGCGAAATAAAAGAAGTTTCGTTGGATGAATTGATCCGTTTTTATCGACATCCCGTCCGGGCTTTTTTCCAACAAAGGCTGAAAGTTCACTTTGTCATAGAAGAGATGGAATTGCCGGAAGAAGAGCCTTTTGTATTGGATAATTTGCAGCGCTACCAATTTAACCAATTACTACTGAATATTTTGATAGAGCAAGGGCCACCTGAATCTTTATTTCATCATCTCCGGGCTTCGGGAGGTTTGCCTTATGGTGCCTTTGGGGAGGTTTATTGGAAGACACAGCTGGAAAGCATGCAACCATTGGCAGATAAAGTGCGCGAGGAGCTAACGGAGTCTTTTTCCGTCGATTTATATCAGGAATTAAGCAATGTATTGCTGGTCGGAAAAATTAATCAGGTACAGCCTGATGGAATCTTACGTTGGCGGCCAGCAAATTTAACTGCCAGTGATGGTATCCAATTATGGATTGAGCACCTTGCTTACTGTCTTTCCGGTGGCACTAGCGAAAGCCGCATGTATGGCACAGGAGGAAAAGAGAAGAAAAAAGGCACAGAATGTCGTTTTTCTCCTCTCAATTCAAATGAAGCGAAAAAATACTTGAATCAGTTGATAGATGGTTATTTTCAAGGAATGTCTGAACCGCTTCCCCTGTTTTGCCGCAGTGGTTGGGCGTGGTTGGAAGGTTGTTTTAACAAGGAAAGTTTGGCAATAGATTTCAGTGAGGAAACTCAATGTAATGCTGAAAATAAGTTAATAGAGCAATGGCAGGGAACGCACGACAGAAAAGGGGAAAGCGCTGACCATTATATACAGCGAGCTTTCCGGCACGTTGATCAGTCTCTTTTGGAACGTATCAAGCAAGAAACACAGAGCTATTTGTTGCCGATGGCATGTTATTCAAATGGCGTATTGTTTAAATAAATTGGGAGAATATAAGGTGATGCCTAAATATATTATCCGTATCGCGATGGTGTTATGTGTGCTCCTTTTTGGCGCGACGGCCAATGCCCAATCCTCATTATGGCAACCCTTGCCGGATACAATTAATAAAAGCCCTCGTGATCCTCGCCAATATAAAGTGATTCAATTGCAAAATGACATGACGGTATTACTGGTTTCTGATAAAAAAGCCGCTAAATCATTGGCTGCCGTTGCGCTTCCGGTGGGCCACATGGAAAATCCGGATAACCAACTTGGTTTAGCGCATTATCTGGAACACATGGTATTGATGGGGTCTAAACGCTACCCTCAGGCAGGTGGTTTTGCCGAGTTTTTGCAAAAACATGGCGGGAGCCGTAATGCCAGCACCGGGTCTAGCAGTACGATATACTATTTGGACGTTGAAAATGGCTCCTTGAAAGAAGCGGTGGATCGTTTGGCTGATGCTCTTGCAGAGCCATTGCTGGACCCGAAGCATGCCGATCGTGAACGTCATGCCGTTGATAATGAAATGACGATAGCCCGTGCGAGCGATAGTTATCGCATTGGCCAGATTCGCGCGGAAACTATCAATCCAGCCCATCCCAATGCCCGTTTTGACGGTGGAAATCTGGAAACCCTGAAAGATAAACCCGGCAGTAAGTTACAGACCGCATTAGTCGATTTTTACCAGCGTTATTACTCTGCCAATTTAATGAAAGGTGTTGTGTACGGTAACCAATCAATCGATAAATTGGCACACATTGCGGCGGAAACGTTGGGGCGTATCCCCAATCGGCATGCTGCCGTACCCGCCATTACCGCTCCGGCGGTGACAGCGAAAGAGAAAGGCATCATTATCCATTATGTGCCTGCCCAGCCTCAGAAGTCATTGCGCCTTGTCTTTAATATCGCGGATAACAGTGCAGATTTTCGCAGTAAATCAGATGACTATATCAGTTATTTGATTAGTAACCGCAGCCAAAATACATTATCTGATTGGTTGCAGAAACAGGGGCTAATCGAGTCAATCAGTGCAAGTGCAAGTCCTAAGGAGGACAGAAACTCAGGGATATTTGAGATTGATGTTTCGTTGACGGATAAAGGGCTTAAACATCGTGATCAAGTGATTGCGGCCATTTTTTCTTATATAAACCT
>NZ_VCDN01000022.1:0-2695 GCF_033949405.1 Xenorhabdus santafensis
GGGTGAAACCCCGTGGATGGGTGAAGGTGCATGGAAAATCTGTCAAAGTGATTATGATGAAAACGACCTCAAAGGGCTGGAGTGCTATGCCGGACTGGATTTGTCTTCAACAGGAGATATCACCAGCCTCTGTTACATGTTCCCCGTAGACAATGAGCTGTTATTACTGACCCGTCATTACTTGCCCGAAGCACAGTTACAAAATCCAGCCAACAAAAATCGGGCGGTTTATCGGCAGTGGGCACAAGCAGGCTGGATACGCACCACTGCGGGTGACTGTATTGATTATGACCGTATCCGTGATGACATTCTCAAAGACAGCCAGCAGTTTGATATCAAGCTGCTGGGGTTTGACACATGGAACGCCACGCATCTACGTACACAATTGCAAGGTGCGGGGCTGGATGTTGAACCCTTCCCGCAAACCTATATGCGCTTTAGCCCCGTCGCTAAATCTGCCGAAGTGTTCGTCAACCGCAAAATCATTCGTCACAACGGCGATCCTGTGCTCGCGTGGGCAATGTCCAATGTCGTGATGGAAACGGACGCGAACGCCAATATCAAACCGAATAAGAAGAAGTCCGCGAACAAAATTGACCCTGCCATTGCGTTTTTGATGAGTTTTGGCACATGGCAAGTCGAGCATGAAGAGTTTGCGTTTAGATTGAGTGAGGAACAGCGGCAGAGATTGAATAGATTTGATGGAATTTAGATAACAGATTGATTTTTTAATACCTGTGCAGTATAGGAATTAGTGAAATCAAATGTTCAAAAGGTTAGATATTGCACACGTTTTTGGGATTAGTCTCTAGTTTATTTGACAGTCTTCTATAATCGAGAAGTGGGTATATCGCAATATAGTTATGCAGTTACACATCGAGTGGTTGTACATATGATACAAAGCATGAGTATTAGCAGGTTTCATATCAAGGCGGACGATAAAGCCTCTGAATATAGAAGCCCTATAGGGATGGGGTGAGAGCATGAATTTTTTTGAACTTAATTTGCATGTAATACAATCCAATTTGAACTGAAAATGGTCAGCATAGCTTTGTTTGTGTGCTAATTAATTCTTAATTTAAGCGAATTATTCAAAATATATTCTTACGAGCACTCGTCTTGAGGAACTGAGTGTTTTAAATTCCAGATTTAATTTTTAGACAAATTGTATTTATATAATTCGATTTCACCGAAGTGCATTACAACCTTTTCGTAAACTATATGAATTTGGATAAGATAGTATAGAAATTCATATAAATTTGTACTGTCGTTTAAGAACTTACATTTATAATTTATCTTTTGTCTTTGATCTTCAGTTAGATTATCTTTGTGAGCTATTGATTTATCCGTAACGAATTTCACCCATTCCCTGAAAGAGTAATCTCTGACAACTTCGTCACTGAACTTCTTTTTATCTATAATTTCATTAATCTGAATTACTGCATTGTTTATATTAGCTATTTTTAAACAATTCTGTAACGTATAATTTTTTGAGTTTTTCTCGTTTTCACAGAACAAACCCCGGCAATCTGAGTAGATTGAATCTATCAAGGCATCTAAGATAATATCTGGTGATAAAGTACCATTATTATTTAATTCGAGTAATTTTTCGCATTTTTCTATCAATTTTACAAATTCAGAAGAAAAGTTTATCGGAATTTCAGGATGTGCAAGACACCATAAACGGTGAGCTATTGCTGAATTTTTATACTTCCCATAGCATTCAATCAATTCCTCTTTAGATAATTTAGTCAAATCTAAATCACTGTTCGTATTCATCTTTAAGCCCTTGTTATCAAAATGCTTGTCGAATATCTCAGGACATGAAACCGACTATCATATTTGCTTGAACTCAAAGTAGCAAGGTACCAGATCTCATCTGGACAGCATATAACGCAAAAAGTTAAGCGTTTATACTGATTTGCTTATTGAGCCAAATAAACCAATCAGTTAAAGTAGCCCCGCCATTGGCAAAATCCAATGGTCAGGGATTTGCAACCCTGTAGAGCTATCCACTGGTAGGATGTTTCTACCAGTGTGCCTGCATTCGCCTTTTCTATGGCGGTTCAGGCGGGGGAGGCTTCGGCCTCGCCGGACGATAGCTCCCGGTATTGCAAACCCTGTCTGAATCGCCACCATCAATGCTTAATTAATGGAAGGGGTAGCAGGAATGAATAACGTTAGAAATGATTGGCATCAAGCCGATATTATTGCTGCATTGCGTAAGCGCGGTACGACCTTAGCGGCTGTTTCTCGTGAAGCAGGACTCAGTTCATCTACACTGGCAAATACTCTCAGCAGACCGTGGCCGAAAGGCGAATGGATAATTGCTAACTATCTAGAAATACATCCCTCTGAAATCTGGCCTAGCCGTTATTTTGATTCTCATACCGGAGAGTTATTAGAAAGGAAAGTTCGCGATAAATCATCAGAATAATTATTCTAATATCGGAAAACATCAGGGAAATAGTCACCTCATTTCATTGCTCACAGAATATTATTGGCGTTGATGGGGTGGCACTATCAGTGATGTTATTACGAAATGCTTCGCAACCCTCTATTGCTATGAATACACCTCGATTTTAAACATCTTTATTTTTCTTTCTGGTACTTATGCTTTGCTATGTGTCTTTATGTTGAGGATTTTTATGTGGGGTAATCGGTGGGGGAATTCTAAACAAAAAAAGCACTTCCC